>CAMLJW010000088.1 GCA_946480485.1 uncultured Streptomyces sp.
CTCCACGCTACCGGAAGGGGCCTCTGACCGAGAACGTGATGGACCGATCGACGACCCACTGAACCTATGTTTAGATTGCTGAACATGCGTTCAATGGATCCGCCTTCGAGCGACCTCACGGCGGAGGCGCGAATCCGCCAGGCCGCCATCGAACTGTTCCCCGTGGACGGCATCGATGGCACCACGATTAGGGCGGTCGCGGCGGCGGCGTCGGTGTCGCCCGCCCTCGTCCTCCACCACTTCGGCTCGAAGCAGGGCCTGCTGGACGCCTGTGACGATTACGTCGTGGACCTCGTCCGCACGACCAAGGCTCAGGCGGTGGCGGACGGATCCGCCACGGACCCCGGGTTCGTCGCTTCCATGTACCGGATGGCCCCGCCGATCGTCCGGTACCCACCGCCGCTGCCGCCGTAGCTGTAGCCGTCCACCGCGAACAGCAGCTTGTCCTCGCCCTGCCGGTAGGCGGTGCCCACCGGAGGGCTGGCCGCGTGCACGGCCAGCAGCGCGACGAGGTAGGGCAGTTCGGGGTCCCGGCGGCGGGCGTCGGCCAGCAGCCCGGACATCCGGCGCGGCACGTCGGCCGGCAGGTCGAGCAGCTCCATGGCGGCAGCCAGCTGCTCCTCGCTGAACCGGCTGTCGTCCGGCGTGGCGATCAGATCGGGCTCGGGCATCTCGGCGCCGAGGTGCTCGCGCTCCATGGGCGGCGTCAGCAGTACGGTGACGAGGTCCCCGACCCGTACGGACACGGGCGTCCGCAGCCCCGTCCCGCGTGCGAAGAACGCGTCCGTCACGCGCAGCGCCTGCTCCAAGGGCAGAGGCAGTACGGGCGCGACGAGATGCCCGTACAGGTCTGTCCCCGAGGTCGTCATGGGCGTCGCGAAGGCCTGCCGGTCCTGCTCGGCGCGGAACAGCGGGCCGGCCTCCAGGAGCCGGGACTGCAGCCGCGTATGGCGGCGGATGCAGTCCTTGACGATGTCGACGAGCTCGGCGGCGCGGCGCTTGTGCTCGTGGTCCTCGGACTCGTCGCGCGCCTTGCGGATGTTGGTGAGGATCGCGTTCTCGTGGCGGTAGCGGTCGGCCACGTGGTCGAGCGCCTCGGCGATCATGTCGGGCACGGCCTGCAGCCAGTCCACCGCCCGTACGTTGCGCCGCGTCGCGTCCAGGGCCCTGCGGAGCGTCTCCGAGTACTGCACGGTCCGGTAGCGGGCCTGTTCGGCGGCGAGCTGTGCGTCGGCGAGCCTGCCGCGGCTGATCAGCACCTCCAGCTTGACCTCGGCGGCGATCTGCGCGCTGGTGACATCCGTGTCGAGTGCGCCCACGAGGACGTTGACCGCCTCGTCCGTCGTACGGAGATACACGCTGCCTCCGTAACCGGGCACCTCCTCGATCAGCTTGAAGTCGTAGTCACGGCGCGTATAGGAGCCGTCGGGCGCGAACGTGCCGTACACGGCCCGGAAGCCGCGGTCGACGCTGCCGACGTTGATCAGGTTCTCCAGGACCCAGCGGGCGACGCGCTCGTGCTCGGCCACGGGCCGCCGCGGTGCCTGAGCGGCGATGCGCGGGATGAGCCTGGCCACTATCTGGTCGTGGTCGGCGCCCGTGTCGAAATCCATGTTCAGTGTGACGAGGTCGATGGCGGCCAGGGCCACCTCCGCCATCCCGTAGACCGAGTACTCACCCGCGAGGTTCGCCTTGCGTACGTCGAGGTCGTGCAGCGGCGCGGTGCAGGCGAGCGCGCGCAGCCGCCGCGCCAGTCCCTCGTCGGCGGCCGGGCCCAGGGCGGGCCGCGGCCCCGCGCCGAGCTGGGGCGGAACGCTGTCCGTCGATGCAGGCGAAGTCACGGTGCACAGACTAGGTCCTCGGTCTGACAACGACGCAAACGCCGCAGAACCGCCCCCACGTCACGGCGGAGCGGGCCTTCCCCCCGCCTCCGCTAGCCTTCCTCCGCCACGCGCGGCCCGTATACCTCGAGCAGCTTCTCGGCTTCGTCCCGGCGCCCCTCCTGCAGGGCCTGGAGGATGTGGCCGTCGCGGGCGAAGATAGGGCTCGTGCAGCCGCTGCGGGTCGTCCACCAGGTGGAAGGCGAGCCGGAGTTCGGCGAAGACGCTGCGCATCAGCTCGTCGGTGCGGGCGCTCCCGGCGAGCGCCACCAGCTCCCGGTGGAAGTGGATGTTGGCCGTGCCCAGTGCTTTCCAGTACCTTCGCGCGCGGCCCGCTGTCCGTCCACGACGGCCCGGTCGAGACCGTCCACGGCGTACGGAGGTTCGCCGAGCCCGCGCACGAGCGTGCATTCGAGAGGCCCCGGGTGCGGTAGATGTCCTACTGTATGTCGGCGATCTTCAGCGGCTTCGGCTCGTTCCTGAGCGAGCCGTACCCGACGGCCGGGCCAGATGTTCATCACAGACGCCCGCGACGAGCAGTACCGCGTGGCCTGACCGGAGGAATCGACATCTTATGACCTCGATCGACCTGAACGCCGACCTCGGCGAGGGCTTCGGCCGCTGGCGCCTCACCGACGACGAACGGCTGCTGTCCGTCGTCACCAGCGCCAACGTGGCCTGCGGCTTCCATGCCGGGGACGCGGCCACCATGCGGCGCGTGTGCGAGCTGGCGGCCGAGCGCGGCGTACGGATCGGCGCCCAGGTCTCCTACCGCGATCTGGCGGGTTTCGGGCGACGCGCGATGGATGTACCGCCCGACGAGCTGGCGGCCGAAGTGGCGTACCAGATCGGCGCCTTGGAGGTCTTCACGCGTGCGGCGGGCGCGCGCGTGGCGTACGTCAAGCCGCACGGCGCGCTCTACAACCGCGTCGTGCGTGACGAGGAGCAGGCCGGGGCGGTGGTCGACGGAGTGCTCCTCGCGGACCGTTCGCTGCCCGTGCTCGGACTGCCCGGATCGCGCTTCCTCGAAGTCGCCGGCAAGGCCGGACTCCCGGTCGTCACCGAGGCGTTCGCCGACCGCGCCTACACGGATGAGGGCACCCTCGTACCACGCGACCGGGAGGGCGCGGTGATCATCGACGCCGTCGCCGTCGTGGAGCGCTCCCTGAGCCTTGCCCGCTCCGGCAGGGTCACCACCGACTCCGGCAACGACATCGCGGTGCGCGCCCGCTCCCTGTGCGTGCACGGGGACACGGCGGGCGCGGTGGACCTGGCCCGCCGGGTCCGCGCGCGGCTGGAGGAGTCAGGCGTCCGTGTAAAGGCTTTCGCATGAGGGCTCTACCGGTCGGCGACCGGGCCCTGCTCATCGAGGTCTCGACGGACGAGGAGGCACAGGCCCTGCACGCGGATCTGCTGCGCCGCCGCGCAGAGGGCTCCCTCTCGGTACGGGAGATCGTGCCCGCGGCCCGTACGGTCCTCCTGGACGGCCTCGACGACATCGCCCACCTGGCGGCGCAGCTGACCACCTCTCACCTACCTCCCGCTCCAACCCGCTCGGGTGAGGTCGTCGAGATCCCCGTCCGCTACGACGGCCCCGACCTGGAAGATGTCGCCGCCCACTGGGACGTGCCCGCGGGCCACGTGACGCGCATCCACGCGGCGACCGAATTCCGCGTCGCCTTCTGCGGGTTCGCGCCGGGCTTCGGCTACCTGACCGGACTACCGGCCCGCTACGGCGTGCCGCGCCACGCGACACCCCGCACGAGTGTCCCGGCCGGTGCCGTGGGGCTCGCGGGCCCGTACACGGGCGTGTACCCGCGTTCGTCGCCGGGCGGCTGGCGGTTGATCGGCACGACCGACGCGGTGCTGTGGGACCACGCTCGCGTGCCGGCCGCGTTGCTGTCCCCGGGCACCCGGGTCCGCTTCGTGCCGGTGGGATCCTCATGACGGACCGTGCTCTCGTCGTCGTACGGGCCGGGGCGCTGACCACCGTGCAGGACCAGGGCCGCCCCGGCCACGCCCACCTCGGTGTGCCGCGCTCCGGCGCGCTGGACGGGCCCGCCGCCGCTCTGGTCAACCGTCTCGTCGGCAACCCGCCGGAAGCGGCCGTCCTGGAGACCACGCTCAACGGTTGCGCCGTGTGCCCGCGTTCGGCGGTCACCGTCGCGGTCGGCGGGGCCCCGTGTCCCGTCTCCGTGGACGGGCGTCCGGTGGCCTGGGGGGCACCGGTGCGCGTCCCCGGCGGGGCACTGCTGTCCGTCGGCACGGCACTCTGCGGAGTACGGGGTTACGTGGCGTTCTCCGGCGGAGTGGCCGTCGAGCCGGTTCTCGGCAGCCGCTCCACGGATCTCCTGTCGGGCCTCGGCCCGCCGCCCCTGACCGACAAAACGGTGCTCCCTCTGGGACGCCCGACCGCCCCCCACGCGCGCGTGGACGTCGCCGCGCAGCCGCGCCCGCCCGCCGAACTCGTACTCAGGGTGACGCTCGGTCCCCGTGACGACTGGTTCACGGCGGCGGCCGTGCGCACCTTCGTGACGCACACGTACCGGGTCGCCTCCGCGAGCAACCGCATCGGCCTGCGCACGGAGGGGCCCGTCCTCGAGCGGGCATGGCCCGGCGAACTCCCCAGCGAGGGCATGGTTCTCGGCGCGGTCCAGGTCCCGCCGGACGGAAGGCCCGTAGTCTTCCTGGCCGACCATCCGACCACCGGGGGCTACCCAGTGATCGCCGTCGTCCGTGCCGCGGACCTGCCCGCCGCCGCTCAGGCCGCACCGGGGACACCTGTGCGGTTCGTGGCCGTACGCCGTCGCTGAACCGCACGGACCTCGATACTGCACGTCCCGGTCACGCCCCGGCGTCCGTGCCCGTACCCATGGGACGCGGGCCGATGACGAAACGCGACACAGGGCGGAGGCGTCTCGGCTCACACCGCGCAGGCGTCTCGGTTCACACGGTGGACGCGTCCGGGCCGAATCGGCTGCGCACCGCCGTCTGTACTTCGGCCTCCTCGGCCGGATCGGCGGCGAGCCGCCGTAGCTGGTCGACCACACGGGCGTCACCGGTCTCGGCGTGCCGGGCGGCGACCTCTCTGGTGGACTCCTCGCAGTCCCAGAGGCATTCGACGGCGAATACGGCGGGAAACGACGGATCGGTGGCGGCGAGGGCGCGGGCGGCGCGCCCGCGCGAATGTGACGAGGCCGTCTCGCGGTAGATGTGTCGCAGGACGGGGGCGGCGCAGGCGATGCCGAGCCGTCCGGCGCCGTCGACGAGGGTCCCCAGGCTCTGCGCGTCGGGTCCGTCTCCGCGCACGGCCTTACGCAGGGCTCCCAGGACGAGTTCGCTGTCCTGTGCGCCGCCCCGGCAGGCGAGCACCCGACCGGCGGCCTCTCCGAGCGCGTCGGGCCGGTGCGCCCACGTCCGCGCCCGCTGCACCGCGGCGCCGCTGCGCATCCGCTCGAAGGCGTCCGCGGCGGCGTCCGCGACGAGTCGCGAGCCGGCAGCGGCCTGAGCGGCCTCCATCAGGTCCAGTACGTCGGGATCGTGACGGTCGGCGAGGTAGCGCAGGGCCGTACACCGGGCGCCGTCCTCTCCGTGGCGGGCGGCCTCGACGATCTCGGGTCGGTCCTCGGGCGCGGCGACGGCCGCGAGGCAGCGGGCGGCCGGGACATGGAGCGCGGCTCCGCGTTCGACGCCCTGCTGGGCCCACTCGAAGACGGCTCGCACACTCCACCCGGGGCGGGGCCCGGACGGTCGCATCTGCCGTTGCCAGCGATCGAAGGAGCCGGCTTCCTGAGCGGCGCGCACGCGCGTGCCTATGGATACCCGTGGATCCTCGGCCCACAGCCGCCAGGGCCGGGGTTCGAAGGCGTCGCGCACGGTGGCGGCGAGTTCGGCGTTGCCCTCGGCGTCCCGGGGGAACCGGGCGAGGACCGGCGCCGCGAGGGCGCGCAGGCCCGCGTCGTCGTCGCGCAGCGCCAGTTCGTCGAGGGCCCAGGACCAGTTGGCCCCGCGGGCGGCGTACCGGCGCAGCAGTTCGAGGGCGTCCCGCCTGCCGTACGAGGCGAGGTGCCCGAGGACGGCGAGCGCGAGGCCCGTGCGTGACTCGTCCGTGTCGAGGACGTCGTCGGCATCGAAGAGGTGCCGCTCGATCTCGTCGAGCTCACCGGTCAGATCGACGTAGAGACGGGCGTAGTACAGGGAGCGGTTCTCCACCTGCCAGTCGTGGCGGGGGTCGCTCAGCACACACTGATTGAGCGCCGCGAGCGCCTCGGCCCGCGGTGCGGTGAGCGCGTGCAGCGTGCCGTCGCCGCGACCCCTCTGGAGCAGGCCGAGCAGCGTACCGCTGGGCGCTATGACCGGATCGAACATGGGAACAGCCTCACATCAGACGTCGACGCAACCGCGGGATCGTGCATTACCTGGCCACGTGACAACACGTCGGGGCGCCCGTCGTCTCTTGCGTGCTGTAGCCCATCTTCCTCTGCCTCTCGTCGGTGGCCCGTGACGGCCCGCGCGGTGCGGCAACGCCTGCCCAGCCCATCGCGTCCGTGCACGACGTCATGATGACCCAGCCGTTCTCGCTGCCGCGACCGCATTTCCGGCGGCCTCGTACCGCCTCCCCCGAAATCGTTGTCTCGCCACGTCAGGGCGGGTGATTCAGTTCGCTCCGAAGAGTTCGAGCAACTCGGCCTTGCCGAACATCCGGGCCGTGTCCACGGCGGACGGCGTGCCCGCGGAGGGGTCGGCGCCGTGCTCCAGGAGGACCCGGACCACCGCGTCCTCGCCCTTGAAGACCGCTCCGGCGAGCGGAGTCTGGCCCCGGTCGTTGACGCGGTCGACCTCGGCGCCGCGCTCCAGCAGGGCGCGCACCGCGTCGGCGTGGCCGTGGTAGGCGGCGAGCATCACGAGCGCGTCGCCACGGTCGTTGGTGAGGTCGGCGGGAACGCCCGCGTCGACGTACGCGACGAGCGTTCCGGTCTCGCCCCGGCGCGCCAGATCGAAGATCCTGGTCGCCAGCTCCACGACCTCGGGGTCGGGGGCTTCACTCATCGGCCGGACCACCTCTCACGGGGGACTCGGGGACTGTGGGTGCGTACGACCGCGAGCGGTGCGGCCGTACGAGTGAATCGCCAGCGTACTGGCTCTTGGGGACACATGACCGGGTCCCCTCGAGGCGAAGATCACCACGGGTCGGGTCGGCCGATCCACGACTGTCCGGGTGGCCCGGCACTCGAGAGCCACCTGGGCGAAATACGGCATATTTCACTCATTTGCACCTTTTATCGTATGGATACATGCTGTGACTCTGGAAGTACTCATGGTGACCGCCCCCACCAACCAGGAGAACCTCATGATCCTGTCCATCTCAGGCGTCGTCCTGCTCGGCATCATCGTCTTCCTCTTCTTCCGCAAGGACGGCCTCAAGGCCTCGCACGCGATGGTCTCGTCGCTCTTCGGGTTCTACCTGGCGAGCACGGCCCTCGCCCCGAGTATCAAGGCCGGCAGCGAAAGCCTGGCCGGCCTCCTGGGCGGGATCAGGTTCTGACGCCCGCCCCTTCCCTCCGCACGCACCGTCAGGAGACAACAGCAGTGGCCCGGCGCCCTCTCCCCCGCATTCTGAGCACCGGCAGCGAGCGGATCTTCCGCAGCCGGGAGCTGGCCCGGTCGGCGGCCTACAGCGCCGCCGACGTCCTCCACCCGCTGATCGCGGTCGCCCGTGGAACGCGCCGGCTGGTGGCGGCCGGGCGGCGCAGGTGGGTCGGCACCCCCAAGGACCGGCGCGGGCCGCTGCTGTTCCTCGTGGCCTCGGTCATCCTGGTCGTGGCCGTGCTGCCCCACGGACCGCTGCTCGCCGTCATCGCGCTGCTGGCGGCGGCCGCGTGGCACGGCCGGGACCGCGCCCCAACGCAGCCGAAGGGCCCCGACGAGGCACAGACCAAGCGTCTCGAGTCGCTCTACGAAGCACTGGTCCCGTACTTCTCGGTCCCCGAGGACCCCGCTCCGCTCTTCGCGCACGGCGGGGAGTGGGCGAAGGCCTTCAGCTCGTACGAGTTCCACCACACCGGCCGCGTCTCGCATCTGGCGATCCACTACCCGGCCTACTTCACGGACGGCGAGCCGGCCTCCCGCACACGCGTCGAGCAGGTGCTGCACGCGAAGTTGGGCCGCGGCCGCGAGTACCGCTTCGCGTGGGACGAGGAGGGAAACCGGCTCACGGTCACGGTGCTGCCGCCGCTGCCCACCGACATCTCCGCCCAGCGCTTCGTCACCGCCCCGGGTGAGACGGTCCTCGGTTTCACCGACCCGACCGGCGTCCAGCGCACGCTCCCCCTCACCTTCGGTGAGGAACGACGCGATGTCCCACCGGTCGTCTGGCGGACCGGCGTGCGCTCCACCGAGCCTCACCTCCTCGCGATCGGCGGACCCGGCAGCGGCACCACCACCCTGCTGCGCTCGGTGGCCCTGCAGGCCCTCCAGTACGGTGACGTGCTGATCATCGAGGGCGGCGGCGCGGGCGAGTACGCGTGCCTCGCGGACCGCGACGGCGTCCTGGCCGTCGAGTGCGGCCTCGCGGGCGCCCTGGCGGGCCTGGAGTGGGCGGCGCACGAGACGGAGCGCCGCCTCATCGCGGCGAACCGCGCCCGCCAGGCGGGCCATCCCCCGCCGGATGACTCGAAGCGCCCTCTCTGGCTCCTTTTGGACCGCCCGACCGTGCTCGGGCACCTGGCGGCGGCCGACGGCCGACCGGATCCGCAGTCACTCCTCCAGGTGCCGCTGCGGCACGGCCGGGCGGCCGGTGTCACGGTCGTGGTGGCCGAGCAGTTCGACGCCATGGAGTGCCTCACCGACGCGGTACTGCAGCACACGCGCGCGCGTGTCGTCCTCGGCCCGGCCTCGGCGCGGCAGCTCGAAGTGATGCTCGGGTCCCCTCCGCCCACCACCCCGACCCCCGACGCGCCCGCCGGCCGTGGCTACGCCCGGCTCGGCGCCGGCCCGGTGCACCGCCTCCAGGTCCCGGCGACCCCCGACCCGTACGACGAGGCGACGAGCGAGACCCACCGCCAGGCAGTCCTGAGCCTCCTGCCGGAGCGCGCCGCCCAGCCGGACGCGGAGCCTGTCGGCGTCGCCACGGAAAGCTGACCGCGCTCACCGAAGAGGCTCTGCGCGCATCCCACGGAGGGGGCACGTCACACCCGGAAGCCGGACGCGCGGCGCGGTGGGCCGGCTGAACGCGCCGCATCACGCCACGAACATGCGCGGCATCTCCGTCGCTCCGTTCACCCCCGCCTCCACCAGCCGGGCCGCCGCCGCCAGGCGCACCGCGGCCTCCTCGGCCACCGCGCCGCCCACGGTGAACGGCAGCCGTACATAGCCCTCGAAGGCCCCGTCCACACCGAAGCGCGGCCCCGACGGCACCCGTACGCCCACCCGCTCGCCCACCTCGGCGAGGCGTGAACCGGACAGCCCTCCCGTACGCACCCACAACGTGAGCCCGCCCTGCGGCACCTCGAACTCCCAGCGGGGCAGCTCACGGCGTACGGCGGCCACGAGCGCGCCGCGGTTCTCACGGGCCTGGCCCCGGCGCACCTCCACGGCCTCCTCCCAACCCCCGGTGCTGAGCAGCCAGTTCACGGCCAGCTGCTCCAGAACGGGGGTGCCCAGGTCGGCGTACGCGCGGGCCGCGACCAGGCTGCGGATGACATCGGGTGCGGCCCGCACCCAGCCGATCCGCAGGCCGGCCCAGAACGCCTTGCTGGCCGAGCCGACCGTGATGACCGTGGACCCGGCCGGGTCGAAACCACAGACGGGCCGGGGCATGTCGAGCTCCTGGTCCAGATGTAGCTCGCTCATGGTCTCGTCCACGATCAGCACGGTCCCCGCGGACCGCGCCGCGTCGACGAGCCGCCGCCGGCGGTCCTCGTCGACGAGCGCGCCGGTCGGGTTGTGGAAGTCCGCGACGACGTACGCGAGCCGGGGCGCCGCGTCGCGCAGCACCTGCCGCCAGCGGTCCATGTCCCAGCCCGCGAGCCCCTCGGCCATGGCGACGGGCACCAGCCGGGCTCCGGCCTCCCGCATCAGCTGAAGGATGTTGGCGTACGAGGGCGACTCGACGGCGATGCGCTCGCCGCGCCCGGCGAAGAGATGACAGATGGCGTCGATGGCCCCCATGGCGCCGGTCGTCACCATGATCTGCTCGGGCATGGTGGGAATGCCGCGCGCGGTGTACCGCTCGGCGAGCATCTGACGCAGCGCGGGCAGGCCTGCCGGATAGTCGCCGTGCGTGTGCGCGTACGGCGGAAGCTCCTCCAGGGCCCCCTGTACGGCGCGGGTGAGCCAGGGCTCGGGTGCGGGCAGGGCGGCGCAGCCGAGGTCGATCATGGAGCCGAGCGCCTCGGGCGGCAGCGGTTCCAGGCCGCGGGCGGGCAGCGGGTTGCCGGCCGGTACGGCGGTCCAGCTGCCCGCTCCCCGGCGGGACTCCAGAAGCCCCTCCGTACGCAGCGTCTCGTAGGCGGCGGCGACGGTGGTGCGGCTGACGGACAGGGAGAGGGCCAGCTCGCGCTCGGCGGGCAGTCGTGCGGCGACGGGAACGCGGCCTTCGAGCACGAGCAGCCGGATGCCGTCGGCGAGGGCGCGATAGGCAGGCGGACGGCGCGTGCCGGGGCCGGCCGGGCGCCTCTGCTGGGAGTTGAGCAGCCGGGCGAGCTGCGTCGCCCCCACCGCCGAAGTCCACTGAGCCATGACTTCAGTCCACCTTCCCTGAATTGGCCATCGACGACATGCGTTCCCCAGCCACAGAGTGCCATGGGTCAGTCCACTACCACCACAGGGGGCACCTCTTGTCCATGCCGCCATCAGGCCACCTCACCCGCGGCTCAGCGCGACGTTGCGTGGGCACGGTCCTGTACGCGGTGGCCATCGGCCCGCTGACCCAGCCGTTCCCGGCCGCATTCGCCGTCCCGGCCACGTCGTACGGGACCCGGGGTGTTCTGGGGCGGCGCCAGCTGTCGTGGGGCGCTTCGTGCGCGCCGCCCACGCGCGGGCTGCACGTTCACGTGTGGACCATCAACGAACCCGATCGGACGCACCGTCTCCTGGACCTCGGCGTCGATGGCATCATGACCGATCACATCGACATGCTGCGCGGCGTACTCAAGGACCGCGGCACCTGGGTATGACCGCGCGGCGTCCGAGTACGGGGACGGCGTACGCGCACTGCGACGGGAAAGCGAGGGCACGGGTGGGCACCGACACCGTGCGGGCGGAGGCGGCCGGCGAGGCGGCCGAACGGCGCCGCGAACAACGCGGCTGGTACTTCTACGACTGGGCCTGCTCGGTCTATTCGACGAGTGTCCTGACGGTCTTCCTCGGGCCCTATCTGACGTCGGTGGCCAAGTCGGCGGCGGACGCGGACGGGTTCGTGCACCCTCTGGGAATTCCGGTCCGCGCGGGTTCCTTCTTCGCGTACTCCGTGTCCGCGTCCGTGATCCTGTCGATCTTCGTGATGCCGTTGGTGGGGGCGGCGGCCGACCGTACGGGCCGCAAGAAGCCGTTACTCGCTGCCGCCGCCTACGTGGGAGCAGCGGCCACCACCGGCATGTTCCTCCTCGACGGCGACCGCTACCTGCTGGGCGGCCTCCTTCTGATCGTGGCCAACGCCTCGGTGGCCGTCTCGATGGTGCTCTACAACTCCTATCTGCCGCAGATCGCCCCACCCGAGGAGCGTGACGCGGTCTCCTCCAGGGGGTGGGCCTTCGGTTACGCGGCGGGCGCGCTGGTCCTGGTCGCGAACCTGGTGCTGTTCACGGCCCACGACCGCTTCGGGGTCTCGGAGCCGACCGCGGTCCGCATCTGTCTGGCCTCGGCGGGTATCTGGTGGGGCGCCTTCACCCTCGTACCGCTGAAGCGGCTGCGCGACCGCCGTACGACCTCCCCTTCGGGGACGGTCGCTCCGGGGACGGCCGCGCACGGCTGGCGTCAACTGGCCGCCACGGTTCGGGACATGCGCCGCCGGCCCCGGACGCTCGCCTTCCTGCTGGCCTATCTGGTCTACAACGACGGCATCCAGACGGTCATCTCGCAGGCGTCGGTGTACGGCTCGCAAGAGCTGGGCCTCGGCCAGTCCACCCTGATCGTCGCGGTGCTGCTCGTCCAGCTGCTGGCGGTGGCCGGCGCGCTCGGAATGGGCCGGATCGCGCGCACGTACGGCGCGAAGCGCACGATTCTCGGCTCGCTGGTCGCGTGGACGGTGACGATCGGGGCGGGCTACTTCCTGCCCGCGGGCTCGTCGGAGTGGTTCTTCGTCCTCGCCGCCGGGATCGGACTCGTACTCGGCGGGAGCCAGGCACTGTCCCGCTCGCTGTTCTCGCATCTGGTGCCGAGCGGCAAGGAGGCCGAGTACTTCTCGGCCTACGAGATGAGCGACCGCGGCATGAGCTGGCTGGGCCCTCTTCTGTTCGGGCTCACCTACCAGCTGACCGGAAGTTATCGGGACGCGATCATCTCACTCGTAGCCTTCTTCGTCATCGGATTCGTGCTGCTCGCGCGGGTTCCGGTGCGGCTGGCCGTGCGGGACGCGGGCAATCCCCTTCCGGACAGGCTCTAGAAGTGCACAGGAACCTTTTGAAGTCATGCCCGACCTGCGCCGGATTGGATCGGTTGACATGTGCCGGCAATCCGGTATGAGTCAGGCAGGCCGGGCAAGATATTCAGGACCCTTCCAGGGAAGATCCTGCGCAGATCCAGCGCCGATTTAGCAGCCGGAACCAAAGGCCGGTAGTGTGCGCGTTTAGCCTGCCGGGCATACCGTTACTGCGCGTCACGATATGAAACGCTGGGTCACATCTTTTTTCAGATGTGACAAACCGGGCACCGGTGGGTACAACAAGGGGCGGCTACGACGGCGACGCATGACCCTGAACGGGAATCTTTACCGCCGACCGGACGTTGACCGGATGACGACGACAGCGACACCTGTCCTGTGGGCGACAAGCCCGGGAGGCACGATTCATGAGTGAGCGAGCTCTTCGCGGCACGCGCCTCGTGGTGACCAGCTACGAGACGGACCGCGGCATCGACCTGGCTCCGCGCCAGGCCGTGGAGTACGCATGCGAGAAGGGGCATCGTTTCGAGATGCCCTTCTCGGTGGAGGCGGAGATCCCGCCGGAGTGGGAGTGCAAGGTCTGCGGGGCCCAGGCACTCCTGGTGGATGGCGACGGCCCCGAGGAGAAGAAGGGCAAGCCCGCGCGCACGCATTGGGACATGCTGATGGAGCGGCGCACGCGCGAGGAGCTCGAAGAGGTCCTCGAGGAGCGCTTGGCCGTTCTCCGCTCCGGCGCCATGAACATCGCGGTACATCCGCGGGACAGCCGCAAGTCCGCGTAGCCCCTCCAGGGGTCGGCGGCATACACAGCACACCGGAACCGCGGGTGCCGTACCAAGGTGTACGGCACCCGCGTTTCCCATGCGCGCGCGCTGCCGCCGGGCTGAGCAGGGTTGTGTGAGCCCGGGCGGGTTACCGCCCGGGCCTCACGCGCAGAGGCGCGGGGAACCATCGACGCGCTGTGACCTCAGCCCCGCAGCGGAGGGTGCGGCCCCGTGCCCCGCTCGGGCCCGCGCGGCTCGTCGTCGCGGATGACCTCGCCTTGGACGACCTTGCCGTCGGGGCGGTGGATGCGGGCCTTTTGGAAGGCGTCACCGAGGGGGCCCGAAGTGGCCTCGCGCATCTTGCGCGCAAAGGTGCGCTCCGCGTAACGACTCAGGGCCTTCTGGACCGGCGGGATCAGCAGGAGCAGGCCCAGCACATCGGAGATCAGACCCGGCAGCATCAGCAGCAGGCCGCCCAGCATCATCAGACCGTTGCCGTCGCCGGCCCGCTCGCCCTGCGGCAGCCCCCCGGCCTGTTGCTGCTGCAGGGCTTCGCTCAGGACACGGAAGGCCCGGCGCCCGGCCCGCTTGACGACCACGGAACCAAGCACGAACCCGGCGACGAGCAGCAGAAAGACAGCGACGCCACCCGCCGCGCCCGCCACCACGGTCAGCAGCCAGATCTCCAGCACCAGCCACGCGGCGACACCCAGCGGCAGAAACGTACGCGACCGGGAGCGCCGTGGCCGTGCGGGGGACCTGGGAGTCGGAGAGCCAGTCGTCATGGTTCCAGTGTGCCTGGACCCGGCTCGGTACGGGGCAAGGGGGCCGATCAGCACCGCCTGTGAACGCTGGGTACCACGCTCAGGACGGCTTGCGGCCGAAGATCCGCCCCGCCCGCTCCCCCACACCCCACGTCGTGACCCTCCACAGGGCCTCTGTGAGGATGCCGCGGTTCATCTTGGAGTCGCCCA
>CAMLJW010000089.1 GCA_946480485.1 uncultured Streptomyces sp.
GTCGACGACGAGGTTGGTGCCGGTGATGGCCGACGCCTCGTCGGACGCCAGGAACGCCACTGCCGCGGCGATCTCCTCGGGTTCGACGAGCCGTCGCAGCGGGACTCGGGTGAAGTCGTGGAGCATGTGCTCCAGCACGTTGGGAGTCGAGGTCTTGTGGACCATGTCGGTGTTGACGAAACCCGGCGCGACGCAGTTGATCCGCACGCCGTGGGGGGAGAGCTCCATGGCCATGGTGCGCGCCATGCTGACGACGGCGGCCTTGGTGGCGGTGTACGCGGTGAAGGGACCGTCTGCTCCGAGGGCGTCGATGGAAGAGATGTGAACGATCGAGCCCTTGCGGTTCGCCACCATCCCCCGGGCCACGGCCTGGGACATCAGGAAGGTGCCGGTGACGTTGATGTCGAACGTCCGGCGGAAGGTCTCGTCGTCGACCTCGAGGAACGGGGGCTCGTCGAAGACCGCGGCGTTGTTGACGAGGATGTCGATGCGCCCCCAGCGCTCGGTCGCTTCGCCGACGATACTCGCGACGTCGGCGGTCGCCGAGATGTCGCCGGCTTTGGCCCAGGCCATTCCGCCTTCGGCCTCGATGACGTCGACGGTTTCCGCCAGTGCTTCGAGGGTGCGTCCGACGACGAGCACCTCGGCGCCGTCGGCGGCGAGACGTTGCGCGATGGACCGGCCGATACCGCGGCCGGCACCCGTGACGATCGCGGTGCGACCGCTGGACCGGGGAGTGGTTTTTTCGGTCATTGGGGTTGGGTCCTTTTCAGAAATGGGGACGAGTTACGGCCGTGCGGGGTGTCAGCGGTCGGCCGGGACCGGGAGTGTCCGACCGGGGAAAGTCGGCGGCCGAGCGTGACCGTCTGGACCGTTTCGCGGGCCGGTCCGCGTCAGCCCTACTGGCGTCCGATACGCGTGAAGACCTGCGGACGCTTGTACCGGTAGACGAGGGCGAGGAGGACACCGACGACGTACGTGCCCCAGATGATCGCCTGCAAAGTGATGGTGCCGACCGTCGAACCGCCGGTCATCGTGGTGAAGTTGGTGGTGGCCAAGTAGATGACGCCCGCCATGGTGATGGCACTCACGCTGGGCGCGATGAGCCGGTGCCACAGGGACACTTCCGCGGTGGGTTGTTTGCGGAAGAAGACCACGACACTGACGCCGGTGAGGAACATCAGCACCATGATCGCGTAGCCGCCGGCTCCGGCCAGCATCCCGTAGGTGTGTGTCGGGTCGCTTCCACTGACGGCGAGCAGGGTGACGAGCAGGACCGCGCTCACCGTCACCGAAGCGATGCTGGGTGACCCGTGCTTCGGGTTCACCCGCCCGAGCACGGACGGCAGGGCCTTGTCGACCCCGAGCGAGTACACATAGCGCGCCAAGATGTTCTGAACGGAGAGAAGGCACGCAAAGCCCGAGGTCACGATGAGGACCTGGACGACGTCGCGTGCCCAGACACCGACGTACGACTGGATCGCGTCGTTGAACATTCCGACGTAGTTCTTGTTGGCTTCGTCCTGCACGGCGGACGCGCCGTACGCGGTGACCAGGGCCCACACGCTTCCGATGTAGAAGAGGCCGATGGAGATCACGGCCGCGTACGTGGCACGCGGCACGGTACGGTCCGGGTCTTTGGTCTCCTCGCGGAAGATGGCGGTCGCCTCGAAGCCGAGGAAGGAAGTGGCGGCGAAGAGGACGGCGAGACCGACGGAACCGGAGGAGAACGCCCCCCAGCTGAGCGGGGCCAGAGACCGGCCTTCGGGACCGCCGTCCCCGACGACCGCGAAGTCGAACAGGAGCACGATGGCCACCTCGGCCGTCATGGCGATCAGTAGCACCTTCGCCGACAGGTCTATGCGGAAGTACCCGAGAGCCCCGACGCCGAGCAGACATGCGACTGAGTAGACCTGCCACGCGATGTTCGGGCCATGAAACACATCGACCACGAGTGCATTGGTGACGACGCCGAAGAAGGCGACGGTACCGACCGCCATGAGGACGTACCCCAGCATCGCGAGGAAGCTGGCCCCCAGCCCGAACGACCGGCCGAGACCGGCCGTGATGTAGGCGTAGAAAGCACCGGCGTTCGGGATGTAGCGGCTCATCGCCGTGTACCCGACAGCGAACAGCAGGAGCAGGAGTGCGCCCACCACGTACGCGAACGGCGCACCCGCGCCGTCGTAGATGATCACGAAGGGTGAGAACGCCGCTACGACGGCGATCGGAGCCGAGAAGGCCAGGACCGTCATCACGAGTTCGAAGGTGCCGATCTTCCCCTTCAGTGTGGGCGGCACCGATGCGTCCGCGGGTCCTGCGGCCTGCTGCACGGGTGGTGCGGGAGTGGCCGCGAGGGCTTCTTCACTCATTGTTACCTCCGAGAGGGTATGGGCGCGGCTCCTCTGGGCGAGGGTCATGCCGCAAGGGGTAGGTGGACGCCATCGGACGACGTGCTGCGCGCGACGGCCTCTGGTCAAGCCCCGATTCCGTTCTCATTCGGCCGTCTCGGGGCCTTCCTGGGTGTCGCCGGTCTCCCAGTACTCCAGGTACTGGGAGGCGGCGCCGTCGGGGTTGGGTCCGTAGATGCCCACCATGCGGGCGTAGTGCGGTGCCCAGTAGCGGCCGGTGCTGCCGGCGGGGACCAGGATCGAGTCGCCGGCCCGGCCGGTCACCTCGACCCCGTTCACCTCGACGTGCAGTTCTCCGGCCAGGACGAAGTTCGTCTCGTCGTGCGGGTGGTGGTCGGAGAAACCGGCTCCGATCAGCTCCCACTCCGAGATCGCGTAGTCCTTCCAGCCGCCGTTGTCGGGGCGCTTGATCCAGCGGGCGCGCATGCGCGGTGTCTCGGGCGAAATGGGCTTCAGTGCCTCGGCGGCGATCTGACCCGGCTGGGCCCTTTCGGCTTCAGGGGCTATGGACACAGTGGTTCCTCCGGGTGAGGGAGTGGTCATGTGCGCGAGCACACTGGGTCGAGGTCTTGTTGACCGTGCCGGTATCGGGGAAGCCTTTGGGAGCGAGCCTGCGTCGGCGCCCCGTCAGGGCAGGTGCTGAGCCTCTACGGCCACGGTCGTGGTCCGCCGTGGCCGGTCCGTACGACCGTCTCGGGCGGGAGGGTGAACAGTCGCTCCCGGATGGAGGCAACGAGGGTGGGACGGTCCGAGAACGCCCGGCCGGTCGCGTTCTATAACATCGTTCGGCCTTTCTCTGATAGGTGACAGACCGCAACTACAGCGGTCTGGAATCGGTCCCGGTCATCGCCGGGGCGCTCGCGGCGATCTCGTAGACGCGACGCTCGAACTCCATCTGCATACCTACGACGCCTTCGTCACCGGACGGCAGCATCTGTGTCATCAGCACGACAGCGAGGCCCGTGGCACGGTCGGCCCAGAACTGCGTGTTGAAGATGCCGTCCCAGCCCCCGGAGCCAGCTCGGCGCATACCAGGTGTGTCATGGTTGGCCACCATCAGGCCGAGGGTGAAGTCGTATTCGTCCGGCGGCAGCTCCATGTCCACCACCAGGGAGTGGTCGAGCGACGTCCAGGTTGTGGGGAACGGCACGTCGCCGAGCCCGTCCGTGAACATGCGCTCGACTGTTTCCGGCTTGAGGACCGCCGCACCGTCGAGTTCCCCGCCGCGCAGCAGCGCGCAGGCGAAGCGCGCGTAGTCGGACAGCGTCCCGTATCCCCCGGCGCCGCCCGAATCGAGCCCTGAGTCCGCGGCGAGGATGTCGTCCCTGGTGTGGAGGCGACCGGTTGCGGCATCGCGTCGGTGTATGTCCATGAGCCGCGCGCGCTGTTCCGGGGACGGTCGGAGCGTCGTGTCCTTCATCCCGAGCGGTTCGAAGACGTTGGCACGGAGGTAGGCGTCGAGCCGGAGTCCGCTGATCTTCTCGATCACGAGGCCGAGGTAGTCGGTGTTGAACCCGTACTCCCAGACCGTGCCCGGGTCCGCGGTCAGCGGTGCCGTCAGCGATGCCGGTGAGTTCGCGGCGCCCACGCCGAGGGGGAGGCCGGTCACCTCGTAGTAGCGCCTGAGGCCGGGATGGTAGAAGAAGTATCCGAGTCCCGACGTGTGGTTGAGCAGTTCCCGCACGGTCGCCTGACGGGCCGGTGGGCGCAGGAGCGGACGGTCGCCGTCGAAGCCCTCGAGCACCTGGAGGCGGCCGAAGTCCGGCAGGATCGATGCCACTTCCTGGTCGAACCCCAGCTGACCGCGCTCGATCAGCTGCAGCGCCCCGACCGTGGTGAGCACCTTCGTCATCGACGCGTAGCGGAACATGGTGTTCGCGCTGACCGGGGTGTCGCCGTCCACGCTGTGGAGGCCCGCGAAGGCGGTGTGGATAGTGCCGTCCGGAGTGACGAGCGCGGCCGCTGCTCCGGGTACGGCGCCGGTGCGGACGGCCTCGTCCAGTACTTCCCCCAGTTCCCTGCCGATGTGCGTCGTCTCGTTGGTCGCTGCCACGGGTGTCTCCTTGCTCAGTGCCATGAATGCATCGCTCTGCTGTATCCGGCAGGTGCGGTGGAGTCGGTCATATGGCCGTGTACGCGCCGTCGACGACCACGTCGGCGCCGGTCGTGTAGGAGGAGTCGTCGGAGGCCAGGTGGAGCACGGCCAAGGACACCTCGCGGGGAACGGCGAAGCGGGCGAGCGGGATACCGTCGGTCGTGATCTCCCCGCTGTCCCGGAGCTCGGCGGTCATCGGTGTCTCGACGTCGCCGGGGTGAACGGCGTTGACCCGGATGCCGTACGGGGCCAGCTCCGCTGCGGCGGTCTTGGTCATGCCGCGAATGGCCCATTTGGTCGCAACGTAGGCGAAGCAGTCGGGGTAGCCCACCATGGCGGCCGTGGAACCGATGTTGACGATCGAGCCGCGGCCCGCTCGGCGCATCGCCGGGACGACGGCCTGCATGCCGAGGAACACGCCGAGCTGGTTGACCTCCAGGGTGCGGCGGAAGTCGGCCTCGGTCGCCGTCTCGAGCCGGTGCGTCACGAGAATGCCGGCGTTGTTGACCAGCACGTCCACCGTCCCGAACTCCGCCTCGGCGCGCTCGACGACCCGGCTCCAGTCCTGGGCGCTGGTGACGTCGGCCTCCACGAAGACCGCCGCATCACCCAGTTCCTTGGCGACACTGTCTCCGTCCTCGACGAGTCGGTCGGTCAGGACGACCCGGGCGCCGCGCTCGGCGAAAAGGCGGGCGTGCGAGGCGCCCATGCCGCGGGCGCCGCCGCTGATGATCACTGTTTTGCCGTCGAGTCTGGACAAGGTCGGTTCCTGTCTGAAGTGGATACCTGAGGGGGTGGGAGGGGCTGACGGACCGGTATGCCCGGCCGGGACTCGCTACTGAGGGGAGGTCTCCGTGACCGTCGCGCTGTTGCAGCGCGCCGCCACAGCGCGGCGGTCGACCTTGCCGCTCGCCGTCCTGGGCATCGGGTTGACGATGTCGATCCGCTCGGGGACCGCGTAGTCGGGGAGACGGTCGCGGAGCAGCCGTTCGGCGGTCGCAGCGTCGAAGGTGTGTCCGGGGCGTTCCTCGACCGCGGCCCACACGCGGTTCTGGAGGATCGGGTCGGGTACTGCGAAGACGCAGCTTTGGCCGACCGAGGTCAGTTCGGAGAGCAGGGACTCCACGTGGGACGGAAGGATCTTCTCTCCGCCGCGGTTGATGACGTCGTCCACTCGGCCTTCGATGTAGTAGAAGCCGTCGTCCAGGCGGGCCAGATCTCCGGTCCGCAGCCAGCCGTCCTCGATCTTCGCGGCGGTAAGCTCGGGCTGGCGCCAGTAGCCCTGCATGATGGTCGGGCCCTTCACCCACAGTTCGCCGGCCCCTCCGGTGTCCACGTCGCACCCGTCCTTGTCGACGATGCGGATGTTGGTGCCGGGAACCGCGAAGCCGACGGACTCGCCGTGGGTGGCCGCGTATTCGGGCGGCAGGAAGGAGACCGCGGAGCCGTACTCCGTCATGCCGTAGCCGTGGAAGAGCTGCAACTGCGGCCACTTGTCGAGAAGTTCGTCGATCCATGCGGCCGGCATGGGTGAGCCGCCGTAGAGGAGCACGCGGAGGTGGCGGAGCGCCTTGTCGGCCCCGTCCGCCAGCATGATCAGGCGGATGATGCTCGGTACCGCAGCGAGATAGGTCACCGGCCTCGCCGCCAGAGCGGCGACCGCGTCGGCGGTACGGAACCTGTGGAGCAGGTCCGTCCTGCCGCCCAGCAGCAGCATATGGCCGAACTGGTCCACGAACCCGGTGTTGTGGAACATCGGCACGACCACCAGCGTCGAGTCGCCCTGGTGCGTTCCCAGCACGCGCACGAAGGCCCAGGACGCCTCGGCGAGCGCCGCCTGTGTGAGCACCGCGCCCTTCGGCTTGCCCGTCGTACCGGAGGTGAAGCTGATCAGTGCCGACGAAGTCGGCTCCGGCAGCGGGCGGCCGTGCTCCCGTCCGCTCCGGTTCTCACCGCTCAGCCGCCGCACGCGGTCGGCCGGCACATTGACGGCGATCCAGTCGTGGGCGTCGTCGACGAGCACCAGGGCCGCACCCAGGAGTTGGACCTGCTCGGCGAACTGACTGGGGTTGAGCCTGTTGTTGGCCGACGCGATTACCGCTCCCAGGGACAGCACCGAGAGGTAGTGGACGATCCAGGCCGCCGTGTTGTGGCCGACGACGACCACTCGGTCACCGGCCTGGACGCCCTGCTCGGCCAACCAGTTTCCGCAACGTGCCACCTGGTCAGCGAGTTGCTCGTAGGTGAGCTCCTCGGTGGCTGTGGTGAGCGCCGGCGCCTGCGGAGTGCAGGCGGCCCAGTGCGCGAGTGCGGCCGGCAGGGTCGCGAAGGGTAGGGGACGAGTGTCCGTGTGCTGCTTGGTCACGGTGCTCCTCACGCTTGCTCATGTGGTGCGTCTACGCTGCACCGAGACGCGGCGGCATTATTTAACTAACGTTCATCAGCCTTGCCAAGACCGATGCATGTAACCAAATGGAGTCGAATATGTGAACCGCTCAGTACGCCGCATCGCGGGCGCATTGAGCGCGTGACCCGGCCTTTGAAGGCCGGGTCACGCGCCTGCTTGCGTGCCGCTCCATGGCACTTCGCGCATGCGATGACTTGCAGGAGCGAGGGGCGACCACCTGGTGAAGCGGGCGTCGCGGGGACGAGGGAAGGCATAAAGCGCGGGCGGCGGGGGCCATATCCAGCTTGGCGTAGTATGCCGGATTGGCCAGGTGTGTGCGGATGACCCCCGTCACATTCGCACCCGCCCGCCGATCGGCGACCTCTCAGTGCGTTGCGGGCAGAGCCATGAGCAGGTCGCGAATGCGCACGTGCTCGACGATCTCCCAGTCCTTGGTCCGGTAGGCGGTCATTCCACCGCCGCCGGCCGACACGTCGCGCAGGGTGCGGAAGAAGTCGGCCGGGTTCAGCACCTCCGGGGAGACCACGCCCGGTCCGGGCACCAGGTCCTGCAGTGCGATCAGGGCACCGGCCGCCGCGGGGGTTCCCGTCGCGTCCTCCTGGCTGGTCCTGCCGCCCGAGAGGAAGGCGATGCCCTCGCTGCCGACGCGGACGTCCACGATGAGACCGGAGCCGACCGGCTCATGGTCGCCGTGCTCGACGCGCGCCGTTTCGAAGATGGCGTGCATCGCCTCCGTCCGGCCCGGGCCGGCCGGGAGACGGGAGATCACCCAGCCGAGGTGTGTGAAGTCCTCGGGGATGAGTCCGCCCTTGTTCGTCGCCTTCGTCACCCGCGTGAACCGGGGAAGGGTGAGCACCTCCGGGTGGCTCAGGGTGACCACGAGCTGCTCTCCCACCGGCTCCGGGAACGCCACCCGCTCGGGCTCGAAGTCCTCCCAGGCCGGCGCCCCGTCCACGCCGGGAAGCGCGGTGCTGAAGGAATGGGCGAAGTGGGGAACCACCGCGCCGACCATGTCGGCGGCGTCGACGCACCATGTGATCGCGGCGCTCGCGTCACCGGCCGGCAGCGAGTCGAGTGCCAGCCGCACCAGGACGTTGGTGGTCCCTGGAGCGGATCCCATGCCGACCAGCGCGGTGACCCCGGCCGCCTTGGCCGCCTCGTCCCGCTGCAGCAGGAGTTCCGTGGCGTCCGCGTCGTCGCAGATGTCGACATAGTCGGTACCGGCTGCGATCGCGGCGTCCAGGATCACCGGCCCCAGGGTGTAGTAGGGGCCCGTGCAGTTGACCACCAGGTCGGCGCCGGTGAGGACCTCTTGCAGCTTCTCGGGCTCCGCCAGGAGATCGAACCGCACCCGCTGCACCTCCTGCGTGCCGGCGTCGATGACCAGGTCATCGGGGAAAGCACGGTCGCAGCAGATCAGACACAGCTCGGTCGCCGACCGGCCCAGACCGCGGAGCAGTCCGGACGACTGCGCGCCGGCCGCGCCCAGCACCACCACAGTGGGCTTGCTCATATGACTGCCTCTCTCGCTCGAAAATTGATTTAACGCTCATTAAATGCAGGCCCAGTGATGTCCTGCGGAGCCTTCGACGTCCTGATGCGTCTCGCGCAGCGGTGACGTGCCGCCGTCAGCGGGTGGCCAGTGAGGCGCGCCGCTTGGCGGTCGCCTCCGCGTCCACGGTGAGGCCGTCCTCGGTCGTGATGAACTCGACCCCGTAGGTCAGGGTGGCGTGTTCGGCGCTCTCCCAGCCCTCGAGTACGTCCTCGAGGACCAGGCGCGGATCACGCTCCAGCGGCGATCCGTATCCTCCGCCGGAGGCGTCGAAGCCGTGGATCGTCTCGCCGGGCTGCAGCACGATCGTGGCGGTGTTGGGCAGGCGCGTGCGGGTTCCGTCGGCCGCCTCCAGCCACGCCTCGGCGGTGCGCCCGTCGCCGCCGCCGGAGACGCCCTTGGAGGGGCTGACCTGGCCGTCGCAGGGATAGATGACGGTGATCGGGTCGGCCTTGGGGGTGTAGGCGAGCTCGAAGGACGGGCCGCCACGGTACTTGCCGGCACCGGCGGTGTCGGTGACCAGGCGCAGGTGCTGGTAGCGGATCGGCATCTTGATCTCGTCGATCTCCACCGAGTCGCGGTACATCAGCCCGCTCACGCACGGTACGCCGTAGGTGACCCAGCCGTCCGCGTGAGCGCTGCCGGGGCCGCCGTTCGCGGTCACGCACAGCTGGTTGACGAACGGCTCGCCGGTGCGGCGGTCCTGGCCGGACAGCACCGCGTAGCCGACGCCCACGCCCACGGCTCCCTCGGCCACCCCGTAGGGCTCGCCCAGCTGCGCGAACGCAGCCCCCACGCAATTGATCAGCCGGTCCGTGACGTTGGTGGTCGCCAGCGAGCAGCTGTGCGGGAAGCGGGGCTTGCCGACCGCCGAGCCGTCATTCATGTCGATGAGCACGCGGCGGAACGCGCCTGAGTTCTTCGGCACCCTGGCGGGGATCGCGTTGAAGATGCCGCCGAAGACCGCGGCGCGGGTGGTGGCCTCGGTCATGTTCAGGCCGCAGTCGACGTTGGGTGCGTTCTCGGTGAGGTCGACGTGGATCAGGCCCTCCTCGGGCTTGATCTGGATCTTGACACCGATCTCCAGCCCGTCGGGCAGGTACGGCTGGAAGGCGTCGTGCCGGCCGGTGTTGTGGAGTGTGGCCGCGGGCAGGTCCTCGATGGCCCTGCTCATCATCTTCTCGCTGTAGTCCAGCCAGTCGCGCATGAACTGCTTGATCTCAGCGATGCCGTACTTGGCGACGAGTTCCTTCAGGCGGCGCTCCGCGATCCGCGCCGCGCCGATCTCGGCGAGGTAGTCTCCGTACCACTGTGAGGGGACCCGAATACGTGTCTGACACATCCGGATGACGTCGTCGATGTCCCTGTAGTCGGACTGGACCTTGACGGTGGGGAAGATCAGGGCGCCCTCTTCGTAGACGTCCTTGGCCGCGGCGTGGTAGGTCGTCGGGATCGAGTTGCCCACATCCGCCTGGTGGGCCTTGGTCACGGCGGTGAACAGATGCTCGCCTTCCACGAAGACCGGAACCAGGATCGTGTGGTCGGCGGCGTGCGAGTTGCCGATGTAGGGGTTGTTGTCGAGGTACGCATCACCCTCACGCAGCACTGGGTGAGCGACACGCATGGCCTGAGCCTGCAGCTGGGCGCCGACGATGTGCACGGGGATACCCTGCGCCGCGGCGAGCAGTTCGTCGTCGGCGGTGACGATCGCGCAGGAGAAGTCACGGGCACTGTTGATGACCGCGGAGCGCGCGGAGCGCAGCAGTGTGTTGGTCATCTCCCGGACGATGCCGTCGACCTTGTTCGCGATCACGGCCGTACGGACGGCGTCGAATCCCTTGTCGCTCATTGTCATGCCTCGCCATCGATGTGGAGCAGGTAGTTTCCGGTGTCACTCACTTCGGCGGCCATGCCCGGGAAGACGACCAGGGTCGTCGTGGGCTCTTCCACGATCGCGGGGCCGTTCACGTAGGTGCCGGGGAGAAGGTCGGCCGGCTTGTAGACCGG
Organism: uncultured Streptomyces sp.; assembly: GCA_946480485.1. The sequence goes on from CAMLJW010000089.1 coordinate 10,473, forward strand.
CGTGTCGACGGCTCCTACCTCGCCGAAGTAACAGGTGCGTGTGGAGCTGGGCCGACCGACGCGCCGGGCGCTCGCCGGGTAGTCGTGGGTCTGCCGGGGCAGCCGGACCGTGACGCGGGCGCTCCAGTTGAGGAACTCGATGGCCGATCCGGGGTCGCGCACGGCGAGGATCCGCTCGTGCAGGTCGTGGAAGGCCTCGAACAGGCGGGCCCGGTCCTCGTCCGAGGCGACGCGCCGTACGGGCAGCGGTACGTCAATGGCCCAGATCTGGCTCTTGTAGCGCGCTTCGACGCCGAACGCGACGGAGTGGTCGGGGTAGTGGTCGGCGAACCGCGCGGCGAACTCGCCGAGCTTCGCCTCCAGGCCTTCCAGGACCTGGTCGACCGCCGCCGCAGCGAAGGCGTCCGAAGAGGTCAGGAAGGCCGCCGCTTCCTCCTTGACGATGTCGGCGAAGTGCATGCCGGAGGCCGACAGCGCGGACGCCACCTTCGGCAGGACCACACGCCGGGTCCCGAGCTCTCCCGCGATCTGCATGATGTTGATGCCCGCCGCGCCGCCGCCGGCGACCAGCGTGCTGTCCTGCGGGTTCATGCCCTGGGCGATGGTGATCTCGTGGACCGCCTTCACCATCGACTCGCTGGCCAGGGAGAGGATGCCCCACGCCGTATCCGGCACCGACAGACCGATAGTGGCCGCCAGCTTGCCGATCGCCGCCTCGGCGGCCGCGACGTCGAGCTTCATCCGCCCGCCGAGGAAGTACTCGGGGTCGAAGTAGCCGAGGACACAGGCCGCGTCGGACAGCGTCGGCTCCGTGCCGCCGTTTCCGTAGCACGCCGGGCCCGGCTCGGACCCCGCGGACTGCGGGCCCACGCGTAGTAGACCGCCCTCGTCGACCCAGGCGATCGACCCGCCGCCGGCGCCGATCGAGCGGATGTCGACGGACGATATGCCGAGCAGGTCGCCTTCCCACTCGGGGCCGATCCAGGTGTCCCGGGAGTGGACCACGGCACCGTCACGCGAGAGCCCGACGTCGAACGTCGTGCCCCCGGTGTCGCAGACGATCATGTCGCCGCCGAGGCCCTCGACGAGGGAGTAGTTGAGACCGGCCAGCGGCGCCATGGACGGGCCGCTCTTCGCGGTCTCGATCGGGCTCGCGATGACCTCGTCGATGCTCATGACACCGCCCATGCTGGTCGAGACCAGAATGGCGCCCTGGTAGCCGAACTCGCGCAGGTCCTGCTCCAGCTGTCTGAAGTGCTGCTGCATCAGCGGCTTGAGGGAGGCGTCGATCGCCGCCGCCGAGGTACGCCGGTACTCGCGGATGATCGGCGCGATCTGGTGCGACACGGTGACAGGGATGCCGGGCACCAGGTCCGCGATGAGCTCGGCGACCCGCAGTTCGTGCGCGGGATTGACGACGGACCACAGGAACGAGACGGCGATCGCCTCGAAGCCCTGCTCCCGCACCGACGCGAGGATCTCGGCCAGGTGCGCCTCGTCCAGCGCGGCGACGACACCCCCCTCGGAGTCGATCCGCTCCCGCACCCCGAACGTGTGCCTGCGCGGGATGTACGACTTGGGGTACGGGACGGAGAAGTCGTACCCGTCCTGCTTGCCGCCCTCCTTCAGCACCAGGACATCCTCGAAGCCGGCCGTGGTCAGCAGCGCGGTCCTCGCGACGTTCCGCGTCACGATGGCGTTCGTCGCGCGGGTGGTGCCGTAGATGAAGAGATCGGTCTCGGCCAGCACCTCCTGGGCGGTCAGGCCGATCTCGCCCGCGGCGGCCTCCAGCGCCTTGGACAGCCCCCGGAAAACCCGGTCGTGCGTGGTCAGCGACTTACCGATCACCTGCTGCGACGCGGCGTCCTGGATGACCACGTCGATGAATGTTCCGCCGGTGTCGGCGGAGACCTGATATCCCATCGGATTCTCCTGGTGGTTCTTGGCTAGCGTGAAGCGAGGCGGGCCGCGACGTCCCGGGCCCGTGGCTCAGGACAGGCGAATGGTCAGGCCCTCGCAGTTGCGGTGGCGGTCGGAGTGCACCCACACCGGATCGCCGACGACTTCGATCCGCTCGTAGCGCTCCGCGACCACGTCCAGGACGGACCGCGCGACAGCGCGTCCGAAGGCCTGGCCGGCGCAGTTGTGGGTGCCGACACCGAAGGCCAGGGCCATGCTGGCTTCCTTGGGCCGCTGGTAGTCAAAGGTGTCGGGGTCGGAGAAGACATCCGGGTCCCGCAGCGCGGCGCCCAGGATGAAGCGGATCCGCGTGTCCGCGGGGATCTCCACCCCCCGGATCTCGATCGGCTCCGTGGTGAAGCGGTCAAGGGCGACCTCGGGCAGCGACCGGCGAATGGCCTCGTTGATGATCGCCTCACGGCTGGCCGGGTCCACCTGGTAGGCCTGGAACACCTCCGGGTTGTCCGCGAGGTCGATCAGGGTGCACGCCATGACGTGCCCGGGGTTGTGAGCGGCCGACCCCCACAGAATCTGGATCGACTCCTTGAGCTCACGCTCGGTGAGGCGGCCCTCGTCGGCCGCGGCAATCATCTGGTCGAGGAGCATGCCGTCGCCCGGCTCCCGCCGCTTGGCCTCGATGAGTCCCTCGGCCTGGAACATCATGTACCCGAAGCCCTCGTGACCACGGGTCACCTCCTCCGACGACGGATCCCATCCCATCGCCATCATCGTGAGGTTTGTCGCGTGGATGTAGGGGAAGCCGTCCTCACGCGGTATTCCGAGTGCGTGTGCCATCGCGTCCTGAGCAGGCTGGACGCCAAGCGCCCGGTGCGCCTCGATCAGGCCGTCCAGACCCATGTGGTCGAGCGCGGCACGCGCACTCTCGGCCGCGGTCCCCGCCCAGATCTGCGACATCTTTGGAGTCAGCGATCCGGAGAAGGTACGGCGAATGCGCCGATGCCGCTCCCCTTCGGTCAGCAGGACCGAGTTGAGATTGGCCGCCCAGGGACTGTCTCCCATCCCTTCGGGTGGGGCCGCGACCAGGGACGGGTGCCTGGCGTAGCGCATCACGTCGGCGTACTTGCTGACGATGTAGCTTCCGTCCCTCGTCTTCAGGAGGGGAAACTCCCGGAGCAGTCGGTCAAACCACGGCCAGGGCGCGCGAACGAACTCGGGGTCCTCGAAGGGAAGGACGTCCTCGTCCGACGGTTGTGCAGTGAGCGTGTGCTGCTGCATGTCCTGCTCGTTTCTTGTCGGTGGGTTCCTCGCCACAGGCGAGAGCGCGGCTGTCAGAGGGCGTCGAGGACCTTGGCCGCCCAGGCGACCGCGACGTCCGTCAGCGACTCCCCACTGGCCGCGTCGTGCTGCCCGGTATCTCCGATCTGCCGCGCGCCGAGCCCGAGCAGGTCCGAGGAGATGACCGCGATGCCGTTGTTGTAGGTCTCGTACGTGCTGTCGCCCAGGCCGAACGCGGCGAACCTGAGGCCGGACAGCTCGGGACGCGCCGCGAGCAGTGCCTCCTGGAAAGGCGCCGTGGTCTCGGGCAGTTCGCCCTCGCCGTACGTCGAGGTGATCACGACGACGGTGTCGGCCTCGCTCAGCTCCGACACGTCGTAGTTGTCCATGGCGACGACCTCGGCTTTCACACCGGCCGTATTGAAGGTCTCGGCGACGTCGTCCGCCACCAGTTCGGCGTT
>CAMLJW010000090.1 GCA_946480485.1 uncultured Streptomyces sp.
GCATCGCGTCGAGCAGCTCGCCGATCAGCTCGACCTGGCCCTTGAACTCGTCCGGTGTCTTGGAACGGTTCGCCTTGTACTCCGTGAACTCCTCGGAGCGCCAGGTCTTGCGGGACACGTCGAACGCCGCTGCGAAGTGCGTGGGCGCCTCGTCGCGCAGAGTGTTGGCCAGCATCGACGCGAAGCCGTAGATCGCGTTCGTCGGCTGTCCCGTCGCCGTCGTGAAGTTCTCCGCGGGCAGCGCGAAGAACGCTCGGTACGCCAGCGAGTGCCCGTCCATGAGCATCAGCCGCGGGCGCCCGCCGCCGGAGGTCTTCTCGGTCGTCTTCGATGCTGTTTCTGCCACGTCCCCGATCCTGCCACGCCCCACTGACAACGCGTCCCGCCCGCTTTCCGATCGACGGTAGCCCGACAGCCGCTGAGCTTGAGATTCAACCTCTCCGTTCGAACACGACCTCAGGTCGGCTCCGCAGACCCGGCGCACGCGCCGCCTGTCCCGGTTTACCCTGATTCCGACCGCGCTGTGGAGCCTGCCTGTGCGACGGGAAGAGCTGGTCGGCGCCGTTCGAATCCGGAGGTCACATCTCAAGCTGAGGCCCGGCCAAGATCGCTGTCACTGCCACGTGGCAGGATCGGAGATGTACCTCACACATGTGCTCGAAGAGGAGGCCCGCGATGGCCGGCAAACCGCCCCAGGGTGATCCGGTTCAGGACGCGCCGCAGGTCGCCGAGCCCAAGCACGCGGCGGCCGGACTGCCCGCCATCGGCCACACCCTGCGCGTCGCCCAGCAGCAGATGGGTGTGCGGCGCACCGCGCTCACCCTGCTCCGGGTCAATCAGAGGGACGGCTTCGACTGCCCGGGCTGTGCCTGGCCCGAGCCGGAGCACCGGCACACGGCGGAGTTCTGTGAGAACGGCGCGAAGGCGGTCGCCGAGGAGGCCACACTGCGCCGGGTCACGCCGGACTTCTTCGCCGCGCACCCGGTGACGGACCTCGCCACCCGCAGCGGCTACTGGCTGGGCCAGCAGGGCCGCCTCACACACCCCGTGTATCTGGCGGAGGGCGCCGACCGCTACGAGCCGGTGCCCTGGGAGCGGGCCTTCGACATCATCGCCGAGGAGCTCACCGCGCTCGACTCCCCCGACGAGGCCCTCTTCTACACCTCGGGCCGCACCAGCAACGAAGCGGCGTTTCTGTACCAGTTGTTCGCCCGCGAGTTCGGCACGAACAACCTGCCGGACTGCTCCAACATGTGCCACGAGTCGTCGGGTTCCGCGCTCGGCGAGACCATCGGCATCGGCAAGGGCAGCGTCCTCCTCGACGACCTCTACAAGGCGGACCTGATCATCGTCGCCGGGCAGAACCCGGGCACGAACCACCCGCGCATGCTCGCCGCCCTGGAGAAGGCGAAGACGAACGGCGCGCGGATCATCACCGTGAACCCCCTCCCCGAAGCGGGCATGGAGCGCTTCAAGAACCCGCAGACCCCCCAGGGCATGTTCAAGGGCGCCACGCTCACCGACCTGTTCCTGCAGATCCGCATCGGCGGCGACCAGGCACTCTTCCGTCTGCTCAACAAGCTCATCCTGGCTGAGTCCGACAGCGTCTCCGGTGCGGGGAGCGGTGCGGTCGACGAGGACTTCATCCGCGAACACACACACGGATACGAGGAGTTCGCGGCCGCCGCCCGCGCCGCCGACTGGGACGAGACGCTCACCGCGACCGGCCTGGAGCGCGCGAAGGTCGAAGAGGCCCTGCGCATGGTCCTCGCCTCCCAGCGCACCATCGTGTGCTGGGCCATGGGCCTGACCCAGCACAAGCACTCCGTACCGACCATCCGCGAGGTCGTCAACTTCCTTTTGCTGCGCGGCAACATCGGCCGCCCGGGGGCGGGCGTGTGTCCGGTGCGCGGCCACTCGAACGTGCAGGGCGACCGCACGATGGGCATCTTCGAGCGGCCCGCGCCGGACTTCCTCGACGCTTTGGAGAGGGAGTTCGGCTTCGCGCCGCCGCGCGAGCACGGCTACGACGTCGTACGGGCCATCGGCGCGCTGCGCGACGGCAAGGCGAAGGTCTTCTTCGCGATGGGCGGCAACTTCGTGTCGGCCTCCCCCGACACCCAGGTCACCGAGGCGGCCATGCGCCGCGCCCGCCTCACAGTGCACGTCTCCACGAAGCTCAACCGGTCACACGCCGTCACGGGCACGCGTGCCCTGATCCTGCCCACCCTCGGCCGCACCGAGCGTGACCTTCAGGTCGGCCCGAAGGGGAAAAGCGCGGAGCAGTTCGTGACGGTGGAGGACTCCATGGGCATGGTGCACGCCTCACGCGGACGCCTGGAACCGGCGAGCCCGCACTTGCTGTCGGAGCCGGCCATCGTCTGCCGCCTCGCGCGCCGCGTCCTCGGCAACGACAGCAGGACCCCCTGGGACGAGTTCGAGAAGGACTACGCGACGATCCGCGACCGCATCGCGCGCGTCATCCCCGGCTTCGAGGACTTCAACGCGCGCCTGACTGATTCCGCTGGACGCGTCGCAGGCTTCGCCCTGCCGCACGCCCCGCGCGACGAGCGCCGCTTTCCCACGGCCACCGGCAAGGCCAACTTCACGGCCGCGCCCGTCGAGTACCCGAAGCTGGCCGAGGGCCGTCTCCTCCTGCAGACCCTGCGCTCTCACGACCAGTACAACACCACGATCTACGGCCTGGACGACCGCTACCGAGGCATCAAGAACGGCCGCCGGGTCGTGCTCGTGAATCCCGAGGACGCCCGCGAGCTGGGCCTCGCGGACGGCTCCTACACCGACCTCGTCAGCGAGTGGAAGGACGGTGTGGAGCGCCGCGCCCCCGGCTTCCGGGTCGTGCACTACCCCACGGCCCGCGGCTGCGCGGCCGCGTACTACCCGGAGACCAACGTCCTGGTCCCCCTGGACGCCACCGCGGACACCAGTAACACACCCGCCAGCAAGTCCGTCGTCGTCCGTCTGGAACAATAGACCGCCAACTGAGCGTTTGCTTAGCGGGCGCGATCGACGACGAAGGAGCCGGACCCCATGGGCGAGCAGCACCACGTGAAGTTCCCGCAGGAGGTCATCGACGACTACTCGGCGCTCGGCGTCGACATCGTCGCCATGTTCTCCGCCGGGCACCTGGGCACGCGCATGGGAGTCCAGATCGTCGAGGCCTCCGCGGACCGTGTCGTGGGCACCATGCCGGTCGAGGGCAACACCCAGCCGTACGGACTCCTCCACGGCGGCGCCTCCGCCGTCCTCGCCGAAACCCTCGGCTCGGTCGGCTCCATGCTCCACGCCGGCAGCTCCAAGATCGCGGTCGGCGTCGACCTCAACTGCACCCACCACCGGGGAGCCCGCTCCGGCCTCGTCACCGGCGTCGCCACCCCCCTCCACCGCGGCCGGTCCACCGCCACATACGAGATCGTGATCAGCGACGAGGACGGCAAGCGCGTATGCAGCGCGCGTCTGACCTGTCTGCTGCGCGAGGTGAACTTGAGCGACGAGAAGCCGGTGCGCGCCGCGAGCTGACGAGCGAACCGCGGACCGGGCCGGGGCCGCCGTGACAAACCCGGTCGTTGACCCGAAGGCTCTTGTCCACAGGGCAGTTGTCCACAGGGTCGTTGCCCCCGAACACCCGGCGGCTTAGCGTCAAGGCATGACAACGGCAGAAGTTCCCCGGCCGTGGCCGGCGTTCGGATCGGGGCTCGCACTGGTGATCCTGGTGGGCGCCCTGGCCACCGGGTGCGGGGAGTCCGGTTCCAAGGACCGGACGACGGCGGGCACACAGGACACCGCGCGTTTTGGCCCCGCCTCGCCGTCGCCGCAGGCCACGCCTCCCGAAGAGCTCTGCGCGCGGATCGTCGCACACTGGTCGCGGAAGGCGCTGGATGGCGAGACGTACGGGGACTACCAGTCGATGGGCCTGTCCACCGGGCAGTACGAGATCGTCAGGAAGATCGTGGACGCCGCCCGGTTCGAGCAGGAGCGTGCAGGCGCGCAGGCCGCGGAGCGGCTGATCGACCGGAGAGCACGCGAGGACTGCGACAACCGCTACCGCGACGGCGCTCCGACCGGAGGTCCCTGGCAATGAGCGGCGTCGGTCCCATCGAGCCGGGCGAGGAGACACGCGCGTGGGACACCCTGGAACCGGGCGCCGAACTCCTGCCCGAACCCTCGCGCGGACGCCTCGCACTGCTGTACGCACGGCACCGCCGCGCCGTCCTCGCTTCCGCGTCGGCCGCCGTTCTCCTCACCGGCGGCGGCTACCTCTACGCCTTCCGGCCGCAGGAAGCGCCGCCACCCCCTCCGCCCTACCCCTCCAACGTGGTCGACGTCACCTATCTGGGCCGGGAAACCACGGCCGGCGACGCCGCGCCCAGGAGCTTCAGCTTCGGATTGAAGCTGACCGCGCGGTCCGGTCCCCCCATCACCGTGGCGCGGATGACCCAGCCCTACGCCAGCCTCTCGCTGACATCGGCTCCACGCCTCCCCTTCCGAACAAGGACAGGCTTTCCCCACAAGATCATCTTCACCCTGCATGTGACTGATTGCTCGCATGTGCCGACGAAAGCGGGACTTCCTTTCGTGGACGTAACTCTGCGTAATAAGCGCGCGATGCAAGTGCACAGTTTCATCCTTGGTGAGCGCTATGCGCACCACCTCTCGAAAGCCATCCAAGACGCCTGTGGCAACAACTCCGCGTCATGACCAAACGGCAGTGCACTACTGAGGCCACCCTCAAGTCCGGCTCACTCTCAGCATACGAACAGGACGAACCGGCTAGAATTCCCCCCTTTCACCCATCGAGCACCGCTCGGCATACCTCATGTCATAACAAGAACGTCACAGCATGAGCGAGACCCTCCTCCAGGATCCCCACACACGCTTAGAGTCACGCCCAGTCACCGCGCCAACGGAAACACTTCAGCCAAGCGCTCGACTCGGCCACTTCCATCCGAAGGGCCGCGCCAGGAAAGGACTGATCGTGCGTCAACGTTCACTCATCGCCATCACCGCCGCGCTGGCGGCGGGAGCACTCACACTCACCGCCTGCGGCTCGCGCGACGAGAACGGCGGCGGCTCGGGCTCAGGCGGCGCCGGCACCAAAGTGGTCATTGGTGTCGACGCCCCGCTGACCGGCGACCTGTCCGCGCTGGGGCTCGGCATCAGGAACTCCGCGGAACTCGCCGTCAAGACGGCCAACAAGGAGAAGACCGTCGCAGGCGTCACCTTCGAGATCCAGGCCCTCGACGACCAGGCACAGCCCTCCTCCGGCCAGCAGAACGCCACCCAGCTGGTCGCCGACAAGGACGTCCTCGGCGCCGTCGGCCCGCTGAACTCCTCCGTCGCCGAGTCCATGCAGAAGGTCTTCGACGACGCCAAGCTCGTCCAGGTCTCCCCCGCCAACACCGGCCCGACCCTGACCCAGGGCCCGGACTGGCAGAGCGGCAAGAAGGTCCGCACGTACCAGTCGTACTTCCGCACCGCGACCACGGACGCCGTCCAGGGCCCGTTCGCCGCACAGTACGTCTACAACGACGCCAAGAAGAAGAAGGTCTTCGTCATCGACGACAAGAAGACCTACGGCGCCGGACTGTCCCAGACCTTCACCACCGAGTTCAAGAAGCTCGGCGGCAAGGTCGTCGCCACCGAGCACATCGACCCCGACACCAAGGACTTCTCCGCGGTCGCCACCAAGGTGAAGAACTCCGGTGCCGACGTCGTCTATTACGGCGGCGAGTACCCGCAGGCCGGTCCGCTGAGCAAGCAGATCAAGTCCGCGGGCGCCAACATCCCGCTGGTCGGCGGCGACGGCATCAAGGACCCTGCCTACCTCGAACTGGCTGGCAAGAACAGCACCGGTGACCTCGCCACCTCCGTCGGCGCGCCGGTCGAGGACCTCCCCTCCGCCAAGGAGTTCGTCGCCAACTACAAGGGAGCCGGCTACAAGGAGGACTACGCGGCCTACGGCGGCTACTCCTACGACTCGACGTGGGCGATCATCCAAGCCGTGAAGAAGGTCGTCGAGGACAACGGCGGCAAGCTCCCCGAGGACGCCCGCGCGAAGGTCACGGCCGCCGTGCAGAACGTCGCCTTCGACGGCGTGACCGGCAAGGTCGCCTTCGACCAGTACGGTGACGCGACCAACAAGCAGCTCACCGTATACGCCGTCGAGGGCGGAGACTGGAAGCCGAAGAAGTCCGGTACCTACACCGGCTGACCCACCCGCACCACTCACGAGCCGCGCGGGGCGCCGCACCACAGGCGCCCCGCGCGGACTCACATCCGGTCACATCCCTCGATTATCGGAAGTCTCGGAGGACATGCGGTGAACGAACTGCCGCAGCAGCTGGTCAACGGCCTGCTACTGGGATCCATGTATGGGCTCGTTGCCATCGGCTACACGATGGTCTATGGCATCGTCCAGCTCATCAACTTCGCCCACGGCGAGATCTTCATGACGGGAGCCTTCGGCGCTCTCACGGTCTCCCTGTACGTACTGCCCAGCGGCACGTCCATGTGGATCGCCCTGCCGCTGATGCTCCTCGGCGCCATCCTGGTCGCCGTCACGGTCGCCGTAGGCGCGGAACGGTTCGCCTACCGACCCCTGCGAGGCGCACCACGCCTCGCCCCCCTCATCACCGCCATCGGCCTCTCCCTCGCCCTCCAGCAGGCGGTATGGGCCTGGTACCCCGACGCCCGCTCCGCGATCAAGTTCCCCCAGATCGACGGCGGCCCCTTCGAGATCGGCAGCGTCACCTTCCAGACCGGTGACGTCTTCCTGTTCGCCGCCGCCCCCATCAGCATGGCGATCCTCGCCTACTTCGTCATGAAGACCCGCACCGGACGCGGTATGCAGGCCACCGCACAGGACCCCGACACCGCCAAGCTCATGGGCATCAACACCGACCGCATCATCGTGGTCGCCTTCGCCCTCGGTGCCGTGTTCGCCGCCGTCGGCGGCGTCGCCTACGGCCTCAAATACGGCCAGATCGACTTCCGCATGGGCTTCATCCTCGGCCTCAAGGCCTTCACCGCGGCCGTCCTCGGCGGCATCGGCAACATCTACGGAGCCATGATCGGCGGAGTCGTCCTCGGCCTCGCCGAAACCATGGCCACCGCCTACATCGCCGACGTCCCCGGCATGTCACAGCTCGGTGGCCAGTCCTGGGCCAACGTCTGGGCCTTCGTACTTCTCATCCTCGTGCTTCTCTTCAGGCCCCAGGGTCTGCTGGGTGAGCGCGTGGCGGACAGGGCGTGACACCGATGACCACACAGACCACCGCTCCCCAGACCCCGAGCACCCCCACCGCGGGAACCTCTACCGGCCTCGTCGGCATCCCACCGCACATCGGACGCGCCCTGGCAACCGTCGGCGGCGTCCTCACCATCATCTCCACCTTCCTCGCCTGGACCTGGACCGCCGTCTTCCCCGGCAACCTCACCGTCTACGGCTACCCCGGCGGCCTGCAGGTCCTCGTCCTCATCGCCGGCGCCCTCACCGCGCTCTTCGGACTCGCCTCGTACGGCGTCAAGGGCCTGCGCTGGCTGGTGCCCGCCGGCGCGGACAGCGCCATCAAGGTGTCCGCGCTCGCCGCCTGGGCCACCGCCTGGTACACGATCATCGCGATCAGCGCCCAACTGGGCGGCCTGGTCAACCTCGAACCCGGCGGCTGGATCGTGGCCATCGCCACCCTCACCGCCCTCCTCGGCGCACTCTCCCTGCCCTTCGACCGGCCCGGACCCGACCCCGCCGACCCGGACGACACCGGCTGGGAGCAGTTCCGCCACAAGGCACGCCACAAACGCACCATCATCAAGGCGGCCTTCGCCTCCGGCACCGCCACCCCGGCCCGCACGCTGCCGGCGTACGCCGAGATCCTGATCATCGTCGCCACGCTCGCCCTCGGCCTCACCGTCTTCACGTACGGCATCGGCACCGAATACGACGAACTCTTCGTCGGCTTCCTCATCACCGCCGGCCTCGGCTTCACCGCCGTCGCGAAAGCCGGGCTCGCAGGCCGCGTCTCCACGCTCACCGCCAAGCACCGCACGGTGACGATGTTCGGCGCGTTCGCCGCGGCCGCCTCGTTCCCCTTCACTCAGTCCGACGACCGGTACGCGACCATCGGCGTCTACATCCTGATCTTCGCCACCGTCGCCCTCGGCCTGAACATCGTCGTCGGCCTCGCCGGCCTCCTCGACCTCGGCTACGTCGCCTTCCTCGGCGTCGGCGCCTACACCGGGGCCATGGTCTCCGGCTCCCCCTCCTCACCCTTCGACCTACACCTGCCCTTCTGGGCCTCAGCTCTCCTCGGCGCGGCCGTCGCCATGGTCTTCGGCGTCCTCATCGGCGCCCCCACCCTCCGGCTGCGCGGCGACTACCTCGCCATCGTGACCCTCGGCTTCGGAGAGATCTTCCGAATCGGCGTCCTCAACGCGGACGGCACCTCCGGCCCGGACATCACCAACGGCTCCAACGGCATCTCGTCGATCCCCAACCTCAACATCCTGGGCTTCGACTTCGGCCAAGAGCACACCATCGCCGGATTCACCATCGCGCGATTCGCCAACTACTTCCTCCTGATGCTCCTCATCACGCTGATCGTCGTGATCGTCTTCCGACGCAGCAGCGACTCCCGCATCGGCCGCGCCTGGATCGCCATCCGCGAAGACGAGACCGCCGCCCTCGCCATGGGCATCAACGGCTTCCGCGTCAAACTCATCGCCTTCGCCCTCGGCGCCGGCCTCGCCGGCCTCGCCGGCACCGTCCAGGCCCACGTCACCTACACCGTGACACCCGAGCAATACCAGTTCGCCCACGTCGTCCCCCCAAACTCCGCCTTCCTGCTCGCAGCCGTCGTCCTCGGCGGCATGGGCACCATCAGCGGCCCACTCGTCGGCGCCGCACTGCTCTACCTCATCCCCGCCAAGCTCGCGTTCCTCGGCGACTATCAGCTCTTCGCCTTCGGCCTCGCACTCGTCCTGCTGATGCGGTTCCGTCCGGAAGGCCTCATCCCGAACCGGCGCCGTCAGCTCGAATTCCACGAAGAGGCCGAAGCGCCCACAGTCCTCAGCAAGGCAGGGGCCTGACCCATGACAACCGAAACCACCACCAAAGGCGCCACCCCCACCGCCAAGCCCGGCGAGACCGTACTCGACGCACGCGGCGTCACCATGCGCTTCGGCGGCCTCACCGCCGTCCGCAACGTCAACCTCACCGTCAACAGCGGCGAAATCGTCGGACTTATCGGCCCCAACGGCGCCGGCAAGACGACCTTCTTCAACTGCCTGACCGGCCTCTACATCCCCACCGAGGGCGAGGTCCGCTACAAGGGCAACGTCCTGCCGCCCAAGTCCTTCAAGGTCACCGCGGCCGGCATCGCCCGCACCTTCCAGAACATCCGACTCTTCGCCAACATGACCGTTCTGGAAAACGTACTCGTCGGCCGCCACACCCGTACAAAAGAGGGGCTCTGGTCCGCGCTGCTGCGCGGCCCCGGCTTCCACAAGGCCGAAGCCGCCTCCCGCGAACGCGCCATGGAACTCCTGGAGTTCGTCGGCCTGGCCAACAAGGCCGAACACCTGGCCCGCAACCTCCCCTACGGCGAACAGCGCAAACTCGAGATCGCGCGAGCGCTGGCCAGCGAGCCGGGCCTGCTCCTCCTCGACGAGCCCACCGCGGGCATGAACCCGCAGGAGACACGGGCAACCGAGGAACTCGTCTTCGCCATCCGCGACAAGGGCATCGCCGTACTCGTCATCGAGCACGACATGCGGTTCATCTTCAACCTCTGCGACCGCGTCGCAGTCCTCGTACAAGGCGAAAAACTCGTCGAAGGCAACAGCGAAACCGTGCAGGGCGACGAACGTGTCGTCGCCGCCTACCTCGGCGAACCCTTCGAAGACGCCCCCGGCGACGAAGAAGTAGCAGAAGTCGAAGCCGCCGAAGCCCAGGCCACGGCCCAGACCGACGCCGCGCCCGGCAAGGAGAACGACCGATGACCACACTGCTCGAGGTCGAGGACCTCCGAGTCGCCTACGGCAAGATCGAAGCCGTCAAGGGCATCTCCTTCAAAGTCGACGCCGGCGAAGTCGTCACCCTCATCGGCACCAACGGCGCCGGCAAGACGACCACGCTGCGCACCCTCTCCGGCCTCCTCAAGCCGGTGGGCGGCCACATCAAATTCGACGGCAAGTCGTTGAAGAAGACCCCCGCCCACCAGATCGTCTCGCTGGGACTCGCCCACTCCCCCGAGGGCCGGCACATCTTCCCCCGCATGACGATCGAGGACAACCTGCGGCTCGGCGCCTTCCTCCGCGACGACAAAGCAGGCATCGAAAAGGATATTCAGCGCTCCTACGACCTCTTCCCCATCCTCGGAGAACGCAGGAAGCAAGCCGCGGGAACCCTCTCCGGCGGCGAACAGCAAATGCTCGCCATGGGACGCGCCCTCATGTCCCAGCCCAAACTGCTCATGCTCGACGAGCCTTCGATGGGCCTCTCACCGATCATGATGCAGAAGATCATGTCCACCATCGCCGAACTCAAGTCCCAAGGCACCACCATCCTCCTCGTCGAACAGAACGCCCAGGCCGCGCTCTCACTCGCCGACCACGGACACGTCATGGAAGTCGGCAGCGTCGTGCTCTCCGGCACGGGCCAAGACCTCCTCCACGACGAATCGGTACGCAAGGCGTACCTGGGCGAGGACTGAGTTCGGCGCCTCCGCCCTGTATCCCGCATAGAAAAAGCGGCGAGGCCCGCACTCCCTGGCAGGGGGTGCGGGCCTCGCCGCGTATGCCGTATGTACCGCGAATACCGTATGTACCGCCCGCCTCAGCCCTTCGCGGCCTTCTTCTCCTCAGCGTCCTGAATAACCGCCTCGGCAACCTGCTGCATGGACATCCGACGATCCATCGACGTCTTCTGAATCCACCGGAAAGCCGCCGGCTCCGACAGCCCGTACTCCGTCTGCAGAACCGACTTCGCTCGATCGACCAACTTGCGCATCTCAAGGCGCTGCGACAGGTCCGCGATCTCCTTCTCCAACTGCTTCAACTCGGTGAAGCGGGAGACGGCCATCTCAATCGCCGGGACAACATCACTCTTACTGAACGGTTTCACCAGATACGCCATCGCACCCGCGTCCCGCGCCCGCTCGACAAGGTCACGCTGCGAAAAGGCCGTCAGCATCAGCACCGGGGCGATGGACTCCTCAGCGATCCTCTCCGCCGCCGAGATGCCATCCAGCTTCGGCATCTTCACGTCGAGGATCACGAGATCCGGCCGGTGCTCACGCGCCAGCTCCACGGCCTGCTCACCGTCACCCGCCTCCCCCACCACCGAGTAGCCCTCCTCCTCGAGCATCTCCTTCAGATCGAGACGAATCAGCGCCTCATCCTCAGCGATGACGACACGGGTCGTCAGCGGAGGCACGTGCGACTTGTCGTCGTCAGGCGCGTCTGTGGGCTGGGGCGACTCGGGGGCGGTCACGTGGGCTCCTCGTTCGGGGCAGGGGTGCTGCTCCCAAGAGGGTACCCAGCTGCGGTATGGTGGTGACACAGCGGGCATCCGCTGACCTTCTTTTCGAAGGGGCCCCGGTAGCCCAGCGGTAGAGGCCATGGATTCAAAACCCATACAGCGTCGGTTCGAATCCGACCCGGGGCACTTTTACTTCGTTTCCAAGGTCGCCATTTAGAGGCGGATGTCCACGTTCTCGTGAACGTCCGCCTTTTACCACGTGTCGTGGTGATTAATCACTCAACGTGACCGCATGCGCTGCCGTACTTGATCGGTACAACAGCGGCTTCAGTCGTCAGAGCTCAGTACAGGGCAGGGTTACCCGGTCCGGCAAGCCCGGGTTCAGAAACAGGTGTCACTGGGTCACCAGGCTGATGTCGTTCTTCGGGGCCTGGGCGTTGGCCTGCGTCAGGGCCTGGCTCAACGGCACGAACCAGGCGACGTTCGGCTCGTCGACTTTCTCGCCGCAGACTCCTTTTTTCCCGTTCGGGTCCTTTTCCGAGTAAGTGGTACCCGCCGTGAGGAGGCCGATCCCCTCAACCGTGGTCGCGTTCGGGGTGGGGTCGGTGAAGAGCGGACTCCCGCTGTCACCATGTTCTGCGCACACGCTGGTTTGGATCAAGCCGTCCGCGATGGTGTTTCTGAGTGATCTCCTCACGCCCACCGCTTCCACCTCCCCACACGTGGTTTGTGTGGAAGCCCCGTGCTTGCACACCTTCGTGCCAACAACCGCCTCACGCAACCCGGTTACCGGATAGGTCTTCTTGCCGGAGGATTTCACCTGCCCCAGCGCCTCGTCATCGAGGATAATTCCCCTTTTGAGGACGACGACTCCCCAATCGGCTTCAGCAGGGCGGTTCCCGTACTTGTGTCCCACACCGTCGATCATTATGCCGTTGTCCGCCTTCATGCGGAATATGTTGCTGGCGGGCTGAGGCTCGTCGAAGCAGTGGGCGGCGGTGAGGAACCCGGTGGGTGCGTTCTGGCTGTTGTTGATGCGTACCGCAAAGCCCATGGTGCACTTTTGCACGTGCTCTCGTTCGATTTCTCGTTCGATAGGTGCGCCGCCGGAGACGCCTGCACTCTCACTGATTTGGCCGCCTACGTGGTTTTCCACCTTCAAGGCGGCGCCCAGATCCGGCAGCTTCACTTTTTTGTCGCTGAACACATCCACCACCAGGGTGTTCGTGTTCGGGTTCACGCCGACCGAGAAGTCAAAGTCGGCGCGCTTCTTCCCCAGGGTGGTACTGAGTCGGGCGATGCGGTCGAACACCTTGTTTCGCTGTTGCAGCAGCGCCGGCGGAATGGCTCCGTCGGCGACCGCGGTGGTGTTGCCGGTGGTGGCGCGGGTGGAGGGGGCGGCGGTGGAGGGGGTGGTGGTTTCGACCGCGTTCCCGGCGGCGGCGACGGCCAGCAGGGTCAGCGCGCCGGCGACGGTGCCGACGACCGCCGTACGGCGCCGGCGGGGGGTGCGTGCATGCATAGAGGGTGTTCCTTTGCGAGGCCGGGTGAGGTCCGGGGGCGGTGGGTGGGGTGTCCCGGTGGGTGGAAACACTGGTGCACCAGCCCTGCTGCACCAGCCAAGGGGTCGCCGTCATGGCCGCCGGCACCGTTCATCCCACCCGTCTGCGCCGACTGCGCCGGCCGGTTCCGGCCATAACCGCACGATCGGTCATTCCAGCGCTGGGCGATGAGTCTCTCCAGGGATCCTGTATGACCGCTAGAGGCAAATGTCCCTACCTGCCGGTAATGACAGGCTGCTTGAGCGTCGGGGTTCGCCGGTCCGCCGTGGGAGAGGACGTTCGTCATCACAGCTTCGGTGGTGCCATCGTGAATCGGGCGTTGACCTGGGCGTAGACGTGTTGGCGTTCGGGTTCGAGGTCCAAAGGGGTGGCGGCGTCTTCAGCGCCTCCGGCGTAGCCGGCGGTGCGCATGGAGCGGGACTGGTCTGCCATTTCGAAGGGGTGGGCGTTCTCGGCGCCGATGTCGGCGAGCTCGAGGAGGGCGGCGAGGGTAGTGCCGAGGGCTTCGGCGTATTCGCGGGCTCGTTGGACGGCTTCGCGTACTGCTTGCTGGCGGGCTTCGCGGTGGGCGGGTGAGTCGGGGCGCAGTGCCCAGTAGGGCCCGTCGACGCGGATGAGGTCCAAGTCGGCCAGTTGGGTGGTGAGTTCACCGAGTGCGGTGAAGTCGGTGAGTCCGGCGGTGGTGTGGACACGGCCGTGGTAGGCGCGGATGCGTTCGCCGCGGCCGTGTTTCGTCAGTTCGGGGCTGATGGAGAAGGCTCCTGTCTCCAGCCTTTCGACGGCTTCTCCATATGTCTTGATGAGGTCGAGTGCGGTGGTGTTGCGGCGGGTGAGGTCGTCGAGGGCAGAGCGTCGGTCGGTGCCGCGAGCGCTGACGGTGATGCTGATGCGGGCGATTTCCGGGTCGACTTCGAGGTGGGCTTCGCCTCGGACGGCGATGCGGGGGGCTTCTGGA
>CAMLJW010000091.1 GCA_946480485.1 uncultured Streptomyces sp.
GCGGCGCGACGAGCCAGGGACTGCTCTTCTCGCTGCCCGTCGACCTGTCGCGCGTCCAGCCGTATTCGCAGGCCGGCTCCTCGGCTCGGCTCGGCGTCGTCGGCGTGCGTCGGCTCCGCTGTCGCCACGTGAAGGCACTCCGTGTCCTGTTCGAAGTTCCGCTTCGGCCGGCTCGCGGCCGACGACCTGCCCCGATTCCGGCGACGCTAGCACGCACCCCGCCGGGGAGCGCCCGGGCGGCTCTCCGGGGACGGGGTGCGGTCGGTTTGCTACGGCAGGGCGCGTACTTCGTGCTGTGGCACAGCGGTGTACGTGCCATCAGCTCACCGATGTGGCTGTTTCACCCCTGCGTGTGTGCGTCAGCTCACCCGGGTCAGCTTGGCACCGTAGCCCGGTTCGGTGAGGTCCGACTGGAGCGCGACCGGGATTTCGACGGCGTCGCCCGTGCCGTCGCCGACGCTCAGCGAGCCGACCTTCGTGCCCGCCTTCGCCTCGTGCGGGATGGTCGTGCCTTCCTCGCTCAGTGTCAGCTTCACCATCTGCCCGGCCCAGCCCACCGCGGAGACGTCCTTCGCGGCGACCACGGGGGCGTGACCGGCGAGCCCGTCGTCCACGTACCCGACGACGTCACCCTTCTTGAGGATCGTCCGCGAGGTCAGCGCGTCCTGCGCGGCGACCAGCGCGGTCTTACTGACCGCGTTGACGGTGTCGATGATCGGCGGCTTGTGCTGGCCGAGGACCGCACCGACGACGATGACGATCTCGCCGCCGACGTCTCGGGTGGCGGCGAAGAGCAGGTTGCCACCGGCCCTGGTGGTGGAACCGGTCTTGATGCCGATGGCGTTGTTGTACGGGACGAGGCGGTTGTAGTTCTGCCAGACCCGGCCCGATGGGTCCTTCCAGACGGGCAGCTTGGTGATGTCCACCAACGCCTGCATCCTGACCAGCTGGTTGCCGAGCTTGACCTGGTCCTCGGCGGTGGAAACGGTGGTCTCCTTCAGCCCGGAGGGGTCGGTGTACTTCGTGTTCTTCATCCCGAGGTCCTTCGCGGCGTCGTTCATCTTCTTGACGAACGCCTCCTCGGAACCGGCGTCCCAGCGGGCCAGCAGCCGCGCGACGTTGTTCGCGGACGGAATCATGATGGCCGCCAGCGCCTGCCTCTCGGTGAGGGTGTCGCCCGCCTTGACGGTGTTGAGCGTGGACTCGCCATCCTTGTCGTAACCGCCCTCCGTCTCGGCCTTCGCGTCGACGGGGATGCTCTTGCCCTCTTCACCGGATTTCAGCGGGTAATCCTTGAGAATCACGTACGCGGTCATGGCCTTGGCGACCGAACCGATGGCGACGGGCTGCTGCTCTCCGAAACTGTCGACCGTGCCGATGCCGTTGACGTCCATCCAGCCCTGGCCCTCGTCGGGCCACGGCAGGGACACCTTGTCCCCCTCGAAGGCGTACGTCTCCTCGGCCGTCAGGGCGAGGGTGGGCGTCGGCAGCGGCCGCACAGCCTGTACGACTGCGAACACCACGACCAGCAGCAGCACCAGAGGAGTCCAGATCTTGACCCGACGCACGATCGTCCGCACCGGTGTCTGCGGAGGCGGCGGCGTGTTCGTCAACTCCGCCAACAGGTCCAACGGCGCCATGGGCGGCAACGGTTGCTGGGTCGTCCGCTCGGGGCCGATCTGGGGAATGGCGGCGGTCTCGGAGGCCGGCGTAACGGATGGTTTCTCCGCGGGCGGTGTGATCGGCTTCGGCTTCGGCGAAGCCGGTGCGTCAAGCGGCTTGAGGGCCACGAATGTGCTGGTGCGCTCGGCGTCACGCTCGGGGTCGGGCTTTGTGGCGGAGCTGCCACCGGGATCGGGAGTGGAGTGGGTCTGGGGAGTGACGGACTTGTCCCCTGCCTCGCTTACCTGCCCATCCCCCTGCCCGTCTCCCTGCCTGTCTCCCGGCTTCTCGTCGGGCTTCGCGTCCGGCTCGGCGCCGCCCAGCTTGAGCATGGTCGTGGGCTGGTCCACGGCGGGCGGGCGAGCCCTGAAGGTAGTGGTGGGCTGATCCACACGGGGCTCGGCGTCGTCCCCCGCGGCTTCCCCGTCGGCCGGCGAGGCGGCTTCGCCGTCGGCGGACGGAGTCGTATCGGCTTCGGCCGACAGGGTCGCATCGGCGGCTTCGGCCTCGGCCTTGGCCCCGGTGTCCGCAGCCACGCCAACGGCGCCCGCGGACTCGGTATCGGTACCGCGCGCAGGCGGGTCTTCCTTGCCGTTCGAGGCAGCGGTGCCGGACGCGCCGTCTGTGGTGTCTTCCGCCCCACCGTCGGCGCGAACGTCGTCCTTAGCCGGAGACTCGGCCGCAGTGGCGTCGTCCCGCGGGGAGTCGGCACCCGCCTCGTCAGCCGTACCCGCGTCGGCCTCGGGCGAAGCAGCGGTCTCCGCCTCGGCCCGTGACTCACCGTCACGGTCACCATCGAGGTCGCCATCCGAACTCCCGGCAGCCGACGCACCGTCAGCCACCGATCCGGAATCGGCGTCCTCGGCTCCCGAGGCGCCGTCAGCGCCCCCGGCCTCCTCGTCGTCCGTCCCCGCAACCCAAGCCGCCACAGCGTTCCTCAGCCGCGCGGCACCCGCCTTGCCCTCTGTCGCCCCGGACTGCGAGGCACCCTCAACCTCCGGAGAGCCCGAAGAGCCCGTATCCGAAGCGCCCGAACCCGACACGCCCGAACCCGACTCGGCGGCCCGCTCCGCGACCCCCGCTGTGGAGAACACCGCCGTAGCCGTATCCACCCGTGATGCCGCCGTCACGGCCTCCCGGGCGACCGCGAGCCGCGGATCAGCGTCCGGCACGGGCCGAGAGTCGGCACCTTCGCCCGAGCGGGAACCGGCATCCGCAGTCCCCGATCCCGTCGGCGCCGCCGGCCACGGAACGGAAGCCGGAACCGGAGCCGTGCTCCCCGACGTCGGTTCTATCGACGACTCGTGCTGCTTCGATCTGTCGGGGGACTCGCCCGCCACCGATGCCTCCTCCATGCGCCACTCACCGTGCGCCCAACCGAACCATGGACCCTTGAAGAGCCGCCAACAGTCGCCCGGACGCACTGTCCGAACCATGTACCAGTGTCCCGTGTGCGGGCTTAACCCTTGCGGTAGACGACAACGACATAGCTACTGGTTCCACTACGAACCGGTCACGCACCCTCGACAGACCATTGTGAGAGGGGTCACCCTGTCATTCATCCACGCGGGGAGGCATGGATGGGCAGGAGCCGAAGAACACTTCCGGAGGAGCTTCTACTGCTGGCGTTGAACCCGACCACGGGTACCACCGCGCAGCCGCAGTCGCTCGACCTCGGTCTGGCCGGAGCACAGCTAGTGGAGCTGGCGCTGGCCGGACGGATAGCCCCAGACGGGGATCGTATCGCCGTGGTGGTACCACGGCCGACCGGAGATCCGACTTTGGACTGCGCGTTGGAGTTGCTGCGAAGGCGTGGCGCTCCCGTGCGTGCGGTTCACTGGATTGGCGGGCCCCGACTGGGGCTGCGCCAGACGTATCTCTCGTATTTGGAGCGCTGCGGCATGGTCCATGCCGTCGCGGGCCAGATGTGCGGGGTGCTGCCGACGACTCGCTATCAGGCGACGGACACGGCCATCAGCCGGGAGATCAGGGCCCGGCTGGATTCCGCCATAAGGACCGGTGTGCCACCGGACCCACGGACGGCCGCGCTCGCCGCACTGGCGCACGCCGTGGGCCTGGGCAAGCACCTCTACCCGGGGACCGAAGGGCGCTCCTCGCGCTCCCGCCTCCGGGACCTGATCAGGCACGACCCCATGGGCGGCCTCGTGGCACACGCCGTGATGGACGTTCAGAACGGTGCGGCAGCCCAGCCGCGCCGCAGCCCGGCACCGGTCGGCCGACAGGTCGCCCCCCGAGCCAGGCCGGCACCGGAACCCGCTCGGCATGTACCGATGCCACCGCACCGCGGTTCCATGGTGCGCGTCGTAGCCTACTGAGCCGCTGATTCACCGCGCAGACAAGCGCGGCACAGTCAGGGCGCGGCACAGTCAGGGCGCGGCACAGACCAACACCGCGGAAACGGGCATGACACGACCGCAGCCGTCACGACTTCGGTCAGCACAGCTGCGGTCAGCACGGCCGCCGTCAGCACCAACGCGCTCAGCACCACCACGCACCACGCATACCGTCAGCGCCGCACCGCAAGGCCTCACAACCGGTTCGGAGCCGCAGGGCCGCGCGGGGCAGCAGGCCGTACGTCCGCACGACGGCACGGCCCACCGCCCCGCGCGGCCGCGTATCACCACGTATCCGTCCCCCGTCGCCGCCACCGATCCACACCAGGTGGCGTGAGGTGGCGCGTACGCAGCGCATATCCGCTGTTTTCCAGCGGTAGCGAGCACCTTGGTGGCAATCTGCTCAACAGCAGATACGCAAAGTGCAGGCAGCACGCAGCCGGAGGTGCACGTCCCGTGGCGTCCCATGTCAATCCCACCGTCAGGCGACGCCGGTTGGGCCAGGAGCTGCGTCGGCTCCGAGAGCTCAAGGGCATGACAGCCGAAGAGGTCGCCGAGCGCCTGCTGGTCTCGCAGTCGAAGATCAGCCGCCTGGAGAACGGCCGTCGCAGCATCAGCCAGCGCGACGTGCGCGACCTGTGCGCCGTCTACGAGGTCGAGGACCACCGCGTCGTCGAGTCCCTGATGCAGATGGCGAAGGACTCCCGCCAACAGGGCTGGTGGCACTCCTTCGGCGACATCCCGTACAGCGTCTACATCGGCCTGGAGACGGACGCGGCATCCCTGCGCGTGTACGACCCCCAAGTCGTCCCGGGGCTCCTGCAGACCCACCCCTATGCCGAAGCACTGATCGCCGGCGCATTGCCGGAGACCGCGTCCGGCGAGATCGAGAAGCGCGTGCAGGTACGGCTGCGGCGACAGGAACGTATCTCCGCCCCGGAGAACCCGCTGCGCCTGTGGACCGTCCTCGACGAGGCCGCCCTGCGCCGCGTCGTCGGCAACCGCGAGCTCATGCGCGAACAGCTGGAACACCTCGTCGAGCAGTCCCGACTGCCGCACGTCACCGTGCAGGTGATCCCCTTCGAGATGGGCGCACATCCGGGACTCAACGGTCAGTACGCGATCCTCGAGTTCCCCGACGCGGCGGATTCCAGTGTCGTCTACATCGAGGGCGTCACCAGTGATCTCTATCTGGAGAAGGCGAACGATGTACAGAAATACAGCGTGATGTACGAGCATTTGCGGGCACAGGCCCTGAACGTTGATCAATCGCGGCAATTCATCTCGGACATCGCGAAAGTGTATGCAATCTGAAACTGCGTAGAGGGGAGCTGACGCCAGTTCAACCTGCCACTACGCCGGAAAAGTCTTAATAATATACCTTCGCCACATCCCGATGGAAGACTCCGGGCGAATATGCCACCCGGTCGAGTGAATCGTCTCTTCGTGCACCGAAGTTGGCGAGTAGCGTCGATCACACCAAGCAGCGACAACCTTGGCGCAAACCGAACCGTGGGATCCAGAGCGAGCGGACCCGCAGCGCGGTGACAGCCACTCACCACTGAGTACCGGAGCGAACATGGCAATTCAGCAAGGCGCCACGGATACCTGGACCACATCCTCGTATTCCACCGGCAACGGCGCATGTGTAGAGGTCAAGTCCCCCGCCCTGTCGGCGCTGGCCGTCCGCGACTCCAAAGTCCCCGAGGGCCCCACGCTGGCCTTCCCGGCCGACTCGTGGAACGCCTTCGTGGCAGAGGTGAGCCGGAGCACCGTCTGACCTCGAGGGACGCCTCGCACGACGAGAGCCTCGACAACTTTACAAGCACCGCGAGAAGAGCCCTCTCGACTGACCGCCGTCCCAGCCGAGGGGGCTGTTTTTTGGGCTCGGTTCGCCTCCGGGGCACACCCCTTCGACGCATTCGCCGTAGGGCGTCCTGACAAACCCTTTCGACCTGCTTCACGTACGCCATACGGTCGCCGGGCATCGGGTTCGGGCGGAAGGTGCGGCTCGGCCATGGTGATCAGGGCACGGCCCGGACGGACGCCGTACGGGCCCCACGGCGGCCAACCCCGCGTTCCCCCTCGCTGCGGGTCTCCTCAGTCACCTCCATCACGTCGCTCCCCCTAAGCCCGCGGATACCGTGCCAGCCACCCCGGCGAGGACCCGGCCGGGCCGTGCAGAGCGGGTCCCTGGGTCATCTCCATCGCGAAGTCGTCGGCGAGGGCGAGCATCGTGGGGCGGCCCTCCAGCCCGGCCAGCCAGGCCGGCGGGAGGGCGGTCTCACCGTTGAGCGCGCCGAGCAGGGCTCCGGTGAGGGCGCCGGCGGCGCCCGACGGGCCACCGTGGTTCACTGCGAGGCACAGCCCCTGGCGGGTGTCCTCGCCGACCAGCGCGCAGTACACGGCGACCGACAGAACCCCCTCCGCCGTACCCGCCCCGGCCAGCTCCTCGACCCGGGACGGCGTCGGCATCCCCTGCCGTACGGCACCCAGCGCGTGCTGCAGCGCGTCCGCGACCGGCTGCTGTCCCGGCCGCAGGGCGAGCAGCTGGAGCGAGCGCTGCACAGCGGCGTCAAGGCTCTCGCCGCGGGCGAGGCCCTGCACGATCACGGCGTACGCGCCTGCCGCAAGGTAGGCCGTGGGGTGCCCGTGGGTCTGCGTCGCGCACTCGACGGCGAGCTGCATCACGAGCTGCGGCTCCCAACCGACAAGCAGCCCGAAGGGAGCGGAGCGGGCCGCGGCCTCAACGCCGCGGTCCTCCGGGTTCTTGGGCGCGGTCAGCGTGCCCATCAGCTCGTCGCGCAGGCCGAGCAGACAGGCGCGAGCGGGCTCGCGGCGCGCGTACAGCCACTCCTCGCGGGCCAGCCACCCGTCCTCCTTGCGGCGTTCGTCCGGCCCCCAGTCGTGCTGCGTGGCGGCCCACCGCAGATACGCGCGGTGCAGATCCGTCGGCGGATGCCAGGCGCCCGTGTCCCGACGCACCTGGGCACGTATGAGCCCGTCGAACGTGAAGAGTGTCAGCTGGGTCAGATGCGAGACGGCGCCGCGATTGCCGTACCCGAAGGGCAGGTCTGTGAGCCCATCCGCGCCGTACGCCTCGCGGATCTCCTCCATCGAGAGGTCCCCGACCGGCGAGCCCAGCGCATCCCCCACAGCCGCGCCGAGCAGCGTGCCACGCACCCGGCTACGGAAGTCCTGCTGTTCGGCACGGCCCCAGACGGCACCGGACGTAGTACCCACCGAGGCCTCCTCCGATCCGATCCGGATCCCGATCCCGTCCCGTACGGCTACCGTCACGTACGGCTACCGCCACCTACGACTCCCGTCCTGAGGGCCGTCAGTCGAGCACTGTAATCGAACGGGAACGGTGGACTGAGGCGGGAACGGTTTGCGAACCTTGGGGCGACTGGTCGCTTTCTGGGCGGGCGATCGGCCTCAGGAGGAGTACGGGAGGTAACCGCGGGAGGGTCGCATGCGCTGCCTCGTCGACGGCGCACGCCGCACCGGCCACCTCGTGTACGAGTCCACCGCGCCCCGGGGACAGGACAGCGAGCAGCTCCTTGGCCCCCAGCCGGGCGCGGCCCTGGTCCGCCCTACGGCCGGCCCAGCACCGGCAACAGCTCCGGCACGTGCCCGTCCCAAGCCGAAGCCGCCTGCTGCCGTTCCTCCGGGACCTCCCCGTACAAGGTGGTGCGCGGCTTCGCCGGGCGATCCGCTGCCTCCGCGACGGCGATCAGGTCCTTGACGGACTTGTAGGAGCCGTAACCGGAGCCCGCCATACGGGAGATGGTCTCCTCCATCAGTGTGCCGCCGACGTCGTTCGCTCCGGAGCGGAGCATGTCGGCCGCGCCCTGGGTGCCCAGCTTCACCCAGCTGGTCTGGATGTTGGGGATGTGGGGGTGGAGGAGCAGCCGGGCCATCGCGGTGACGGCGCGGTTGTCCCTCGCTGTCGGGCCGGGGCGCGCGATGCCCGCCAGGTACACGGGCGCGTTGGTATGGATGAACGGCAGGGTCACGAACTCCGTGAAGCCGCCCGTCTGTTGCTGGATCCGGGAGAGCGTACGGAAGTGGCCCAGCCAGTGACGGGGCTGGTCCACGTGCCCGTACATCATGGTGGACGAGGAGCGGATGCCCAGCTCATGGGCCGTGGTCACCACCTCGATCCACGTCGCCGTGGGCAGCTGGCCCCGGGTCAGCACCCAGCGGACCTCGTCGTCGAGGATCTCGGCCGCCGTGCCCGGGATGGAGTCGAGGCCCGCCTCCTTCGCGGCGGTCAGCCATTCACGGATCGACAGGCCCGTGCGCGTCGCGCCGTTCACCACCTCCATCGGCGAGAAGGCGTGCACATGCATGCCGGGAACGCGGGATTTCACGGCCCGTGCGATGTCGAAGTACGCCGTCCCCGGCAGGTCGGGGTGGATCCCGCCCTGCATGCAGACCTCCACCGCGCCCACGTCCCACGCCTGGGCGGCCCGGTCGGCGACCTGGTCGAGCGACAGGGTGTACGCGTCGGCGTCGGTGCGGCGCTGCGCGAAGGCGCAGAACCGGCAACCGGTGTAGCAGACATTGGTGAAGTTGATGTTCCGGGTGACGATGTACGTGACGTCGTCGCCGACCACCGACGTGCGGACGCCGTCCGCGACCCGGCAGAGCGCGTCCAGCGCCGGCCCGTCCGCGTGCAGTAGCGCCAGCGCCTCGTCGTCGGTGAGCCGGGTCGGGTCGTCGGCCGCCGTCGCGAGCGCCGCCCGCACGTCCGTGTCGATCCGCGACGGCACCATCCCGGGTGCCGCCGCTTCCCGCAGCGCCTCCCAGTCGCCGTACACCTCGTCGAAGTCGTTCCGCCGGTCGCTCGTACGTCCCGCCGTGTCGATGGTGTGGTGCAGATCCGTACGGCCCGAGGCCGTGAACGCCTCCTCGGGCTCCTGCCAGGGCTGCCCCGTGACGAGAGCATCCGGGTCCGCCAGGCCCGTCCTTGGATCAGCCAGCGCCCGTACGTGCGGCAGCAGCCGCGGGTCCAGCCACGGCTCGCCCCGCTGCACGAACTCCGGGTACACACACAGCCGTTCTCGCAGCTCGAAGCCGGCCTCCGCGGACTGCTCCCGCAGGAGGTCGATCTGTGGCCAGGGCCGCTCAGGGTTGACGTGGTCGATGGTGAGGGGCGAGACCCCGCCCCAGTCGTCGATCCCGGCGCCGATGAGCCGCCCGTACTCTCCGTCGACGAGATTCGGCGGGGCCTGGAGGCAGGCGCTCGGCCCCATGACGTGCCGGGCGACGGCGACCGTGGCGACCAGGTCGTCCAGCTCCGCGTCCGGCATCCCGCGCATCGCCGTGTCCGGCTTGGCCCGGAAGTTCTGGATGATCAGTTCCTGGATGCCGTGGTACGCACGCGAGACGCGGCGCAGCGCGAACAGCGACTCCGCCCGCTCCTCGTACGTCTCCCCGATCCCGATCAGCAGCCCGCTGGTGAAGGGGACGGACGACCGCCCCGCATCCTCCAGCACGCGCAGCCGCACCGCCGGCTCCTTGTCGGGCGACCCGTGGTGCGGGCCGCTCGGCTCGGACCACAGCCGCGTGGCGGTCGTCTCCAGCATCATGCCCATGCTGGGCGCGACGGGCTTGAGCCGCTGGAAGTCGGTCCACGCCACGACACCCGGGTTGAGATGCGGCAGCAGCCCCGTCTCCTCCAGGACGCGGATCGAGATGGCCCGTACGTAGGCGATCGTGTCGTCGTAACCATGCGCGTCCAGCCACTCGCGCGCCTCCGGCCAGCGGTCCTCGGGCTTGTCGCCGAGGGTGATCAGGGCTTCCTTGCAGCCGAGTTCGGCACCGCGCCGGGCGATGTCGAGCACCTCGTCCGGGGACATGAACATCCCATGCCCGGCCCGGCGCAGCTTGCCGGGAACGGTGACGAACGTGCAGTAGCGGCACCTGTCGCGGCACAGCCGGGTGAGCGGGACGAAGACGCTCTTCGAGTACGTGATGATCCCCGGCCGGCCCGCGGCCGCCAGGCCCGCGTCCCTCACCCGCCCGGCGGACGCCGCCAGGCCCTCCAGGTGCTCCCCGCGCGCCTGAAGCAGCACGGCCGTCTCGGCGACATCGAGCGCAACGCCGTCGCGGGCGCGTTTGAGGGCGCGTCGCATGGCGTTCGTGGTGGGTCCGGTGGGCTCGGACAAGGAGCTCGCGGAAGTCGTCACCCTTCGAGCATACGATCACATGGATCAGGCACCACTGACGCTGCGTCACAAGTGGCGCGGCGCACAACCAGGTGTACGGCACCCCGCACACCCGGTCCAGCTGCACGCCGGTGTCCGACCCGCCCGGCATGACGTCCGATTCCCTGCACGCCGCGTCGGGGTGCGGTCGATCCCCAGCGCCTCGCAGGCAACGTTCGCCCGTCAAGGAGCGGCGTCCGGTGCGCGTTCTGGGTGTCCGGACGCAAGTCCTCGTACGGGACGGACGTGGGCTTTCGGCTGGTGCGGCGAGAGCGCGTGGCGGGCGGCGCGACGGGGCGAACGTTGCTGTCGGGGCACTAGCTGTCGCCGGGCGCGGCTCCCAGCCACCGCAGAACCGCGTCCGTGCTGCCCCGCGCGTCCAGCTTGGAGTAGATGTTACTGAGGTTGTTGCGGACGGTCTTCTCGCTCAGGCTGAGCCGCACGCCGATCTCCTGCGCACCCAATCCGGTCGACAGCAGCTCCATGATCTGCCGCTCGCGGGGCGAGAGCGTGGACCGCAGCCGCTCCACATCGTCGCTGTGCGGGTCGACCATGCGCTGAGCCGCCTCCCTGAGGGCCGCACACGCCATCGGCGAGAGGTAGGTGTGCCCGGTCGTGGCCCCCACCACCGCCGAGGAGAGCATGCAGGTGCAGTAGTCGCCCTCCACCAGATAACCGGCGCCGCCGCGGAAGACCTCAAGGATCGTGTAGATGTCCCTCCGGGGGCTGATCACAATCAGCGACGCGTTCATGTCGCCCATGGCGCTCAGGAGCGCCGGAAAGGCGTCCGTCGGGTCTTCGCAGCGCAGCACCACGACGTCCACGGCATCGGCGATGTCGTGGGCGAGATCACGCAGGGTGTCGTAAGGCGGAGGCGCGTACAGCACGCGTCGGTTCACGTACGGATCATGCCGGGCAGGCCAGTCGTCGTGCGGCCAGTCGTCCTCGTCGCAGGCGAGGACGACGGTGATTCTCCGGGATGAATCGGCCGAAGCAGCGAGTACGGGGGCATGATGCACCACGTCGCCCTGTCTGGAAGATCGCACCGTCATGTGTCCTTCCGCCGCAGCCATGACCCCTGTACATACGTGCCTCACCCGAGACTTGTTCAAAGTTCCGACCAATTCGATGTCCGACTGTCAGACAGGTTGAGCCCGCAACCACTCATGACCCAATGGTAGACATACGTTTCATAAGCCCACACTCCCACGACCTCTGAAGACGCGGAGCCGCGTCGGCGCCGAACGCCCCCAGCCGGTCCGTGAGTTCGCTCCGGCTCACGCGACCGGAACCGCGCCTGCCTCTGATGGGCCTGCGTCGCCCGGTACCCCCGCGGCGACTCGGCGAGCGCTTCGAGATGGCCGGCAAGGGTGCGTCTCCGTAGCCGGCGTGGCCTCCATGAGATGTACGACAGCACTGATCTGACAGTCCATCCGTTTCTTGGTAAGCGCTCTCTGGGGTGAGAGGACTGTGTGTGAACCCTGTGAGACGTTTCGGTCCACGGTATGGCGACTTGTGATCAGAGCCTCCCCGGATGACGTATCCGCCATGAACAAGGCAAACTGGCCTGGTTGTTCATGACGGTCGGCAGGGGGACAGCGATGGACGGTGTACCACGCGTACCGGAGCCGCGCACACCTGAGCAGTCGCGCCCCGAGGAATCGGCGGCGCTCCGCTTCACCGTGCTCGGACCGGTGCGCGCCTGGCGGGGGGCGGAACCCTTGCCCACCGGGTCCCCGCAGCAGCGTGCGCTGCTCGCGGCGCTGCTCCTGCGCGAGGGCCGTACGGCCACGGCTGCGGAACTGATCGACGCGCTCTGGGGCGAAAAGCCGCCGTCCCAGGCACTGGCGGCGGTCCGTACGTACGCCTCCCGGCTGCGGAAGGTTCTCGGCGCCGGCGTCCTGGTCAGCGAGTCGGGCGGGTACGCGATCCGGTCACTGGGCGACGGGGCGCTGGACCTCGCCCTGGCCCAGGAGCTGGCGGCGGACGCGGAGAAGGCGCATAACTCCCGGGATCTCCGCCATGCGCGGGCGCTCATCAACGAGGCGCTGAGCCTGTGGGACGGGGAGGTGCTGGCGAGCGTTCCCGGGCCGTACGCCGACACGCAGCGGACCCGGCTCGAGGAGTGGCGGCTCCAACTCGTCGAGTCACGGCTCGGCATGGACCTGGACCAGGGCTGCCACGCGGAGGCGGTCTCCGAACTGACCGCTCTGACGGCGGCGCATCCGCTTCGCGAGCGGCTGCGGGAACTGCTGATGCTGGCGCTGTACCGTTCCGGCCGTCAGGCGGAGGCCCTGGCCGTGTACGCGGACACGCGGCGCCTGCTGGCGGACGAGCTGGGGGTCGACCCACGCCCCGGTCTGAAGGAGCTCCAGCAGCGGATCCTGCGGGCGGACCCCGGCTTGGCGGAACCGTCGGCGCCGGTGGCGGAGCCCTCGGCAGCGACCGTGAAGCCGGCTCAACTCCCGGCGAGCGTATCGGACTTCACCGGACGGGCCTCTTTCGTGGCCGAGCTGAGTGAGGTGCTGTCGGCGGCGTCCGCGGCCGAGGGCCGGGTGATGGCGGTGTCGGCGCTGGCCGGGATAGGCGGCGTGGGGAAGACGACGCTGGCCGTGCACGTGGCGCACCGGGCGCGGACCTCGTTCCCCGACGGCCAGTTGTACGTGGACCTCCAGGGGGCCGGAGCGCGGGCCGCCGAGCCGGAAACGGTACTGGGCGCTTTCCTCCGCGCCCTGGGCACGGCGGACTCGGCGATTCCGGACTCCCTGGAGGAGCGGGCGGCGCTGTACCGGTCGGTGCTGGACGGGCGGCGGGTACTGGTGTTGCTGGACAACGCGCACGACGCGGCCCAGGTACGCCCCCTGCTCCCCGGGACGGAGGGGTGCGCGGCGCTGGTGACCTCGCGCGTGAGGATGGTGGACCTGGCCGGTGCCCATCTGGTCGACCTGGATGTGATGTCGCCCGAGGAAGCGCTGTCGCTGTTCACGAAGATCGTCGGCAAGGAGCGTGTGACCTCCGAACGACAGGCCGCACTGGACGTCGTCGCGGCGTGCGGTTTCCTACCGCTCGCGATCCGCATCTCGGCGTCGCGGCTCGCGGCGCGTCGTACGTGGACGGTGTCCGTACTCGCGGCGAAGCTCGCGGACGAGCGGCGCCGGCTGGATGAACTGCAGGCCGGGGATCTGGCGGTCAAGGCGACGTTCGAGCTCGGCTACGGGCAGCTGGAGCCGGCACAGGCGCGGGCCTTCCGGTTGCTGGGGTTGGCCGACGGCCCGGATATCTCGCTGGCCGCGGCCGCCGCTGTGCTGAACCTTCCACTGGGCGCGACGGAGGACTTGCTGGAGTCGCTGGTCGACACGTCGTTGGTGGAGTCCGCGGCGCCCGGTCGCTACCGGTACCACGACTTGGTCCGGCTCTACGCGCGTGCGTGTGCGGAGCGGGATGAGCAGCCGCCGAGTGAGCGGGGCGCGGCGATGTCCCGGTTGCTGGCATGACATTGGTCCACATTGCCGCCTACTGCAACGACCTCAGCCGTCTCGACAGTATTGCGGAGGACCAATGGTGCTATCCCACCGGGGCCGCGTTGAAGGTTGACAACTGCGATCCGCTCTCCGGATTTTTGGAAAAGGAAGGCTACCGGCTGCCGACGGCGGCCGAATGGGAGCATGCCGCCCGCGGCGGCTCGACC
>CAMLJW010000092.1 GCA_946480485.1 uncultured Streptomyces sp.
TACGGCCAACCACGCCCGCGGCAGCTCGAAGAGCATTTACGGGACAACCCTTAGGAGGGGACGCGGTGCGGCTGAGGCAACGGCACGGCGCACGGGTCACCGGTGTAGACGCGTCGCCGGACATGATCGCTTTGTGTCGGGAACGCTCCGCAGTCAGCGGCGAGGACGACGTGGAATTCGTGCTAAGCGACGTTGCGACCTGCGCACCGCTGCAGCAGCCTGAGCACTTCGATGTTGTGTGGTCGCGCGACTGCGGAGCGTTCTTGCCGTTTGATCGCAAACAGCAGGTGTGGGCAGCCACCGCCGACTGCCTGGCTCCTGGGGGGAGACTGCTGGTCACTGACTACTGCCTGGGCCCCGGCACCGCACGAGCGGCCCTGCTGGAACAGATGCTGTCCTGGGGGCAGCACATGGTGGCCCCCGACTACTATGCCGAGATGCTGGCTGCGGTGGGCTATACCGAAGTGGAAGTCATCGACCGGACCGACCTGCTGCTGACCAGCATGCACTTAGGCGTGGCAAGACTGCGCGAGCGCCAGTCGGAGTTCACCGCAGCCTTCGGATCGGACGCCTACGACGCCATCCTGGCCCGCTGGGAACGCAAGATCGGGTATTGCGACGACACGGACCTGGTCTGGACGGTGGTCACCGCTACCCGGCCGCCGCAATGAGACAGCCCTTCGACGTCGCGGTCCTGGGTGGTGGCATCGCCGGGACGATGGCCGCCCTGCACACGGCCTCGCTGGGCCTACGCACCCTGTGTGTGGACGCTTCAGCGTTGGTGCGGCCATCGCGGGGATACGCGCGGGTGTTCCGGATCCTGGGCGACGGTTCCGAATCCGCTGTCTTGGCCGACCGGGCGCTGACCCGCATCGCCGAGATGGAACGCACCTTGGGGCGCACACTGTTCCTGCGCACCGGGACGGTCTTCATCGGGCCCTCGCAGGCGCTGGCGTCGGTGCGCCGGCAAGCGGATTCACCGACCGCCGACGCCGAATTCCTGCAGCATCGCGACCTGACCAAGCTCTACCCCCACCTGCGCCTGGACCCCCAGTGCGAGGGAGTACGCGACAACCGCGGTGGCATCCTGCTAGCGGATGCGACCCTGGCTGCCGTGCAGGAACTCGCGCAACTGCGCGGGGCGCTGATTCTGCATAGCCGCTGTCGGGGCATCGATCGTGGCAGGCACACCATCGGAATCCGTACAGACAACGGGATTCACCACGCCGCCAAGGTGATCGTCGCGCTGGGGGCCTGGACGACGGACTTCCTGCACCGTGAAGGCCTTGCGCTGCCGTGCGCTGTCACGACCGTGCGGTCGTTAGTCGGTATGTACCGGCTACACGGAGCATGCAGGCCCAACGAGCATCCACCGTTCGTGTACTACCGAGGTTCCGAGACAGTATGGGGTGTCGCCGACGTCGGCGGGGCCTGGAAGCTCGGTGTCAGCGGCCCCCACCCGACCCGCACCGCTGGCCTCGACCCCGACGAGGCGATGCACGCTGCCCCTGACCGCCACGCGGTGGCGGCGTTTGATCGCACGGTCAGTGCCGCCGTCGTCATCGAGGACATCGCCCCGCGATGGCAGTGGTGTTTCGACGGTTACACCGACGACAAAACCTTCGTCACGGGCGCGCACCCCGCCGACGGCAGAATCCACCTACTGACCGGGCTCTCCGGGCGGGGATTCAAGATGGCCCCGGCATTGGGCGACGCTGTTGCCAACGCGCTGGCGGTCGATGTCAGTGCACCTTACCGGTGAGTGAGCGTACAGGGTGGGATCGTCAGCTGGTGGTCGAGGCCGACGGCGTATCAAGGAGCAGGGTCTGCCTGGCGCCATGGCAGCAAGCGAGCTTGGCCGCAGCTGACCGGGCTGTGGGGCAGACCGCTTGGCGGCCTCGAAACAGGCTGGCCACGCGATCGCGTTCCTCCCCGGATCCGCCGGGAACAGGGGACATCAGGTGCTGGGACCGATCCCGTTATCTTCTCGCGGGTGTTCTGTGTGAGCGTGAGGATGCCGGAGCTCGGGGGGTGCGACGGCGCCGCGATCGGCGGGCTGGCCGTCTGCTGGGATTGCGAGGTAATGCCTTCCTCCCCACGGTAGTGGTGAGCAGGCCGGATGGCTTCAGGACCAGGACGAGCAGCAGCGCGCCGAAGACGGTCTGGTAGTAGCTGGCGGAGATGTAGGTGGCGCCGATGCTCTCCACGATGCCGAGCGCGATGCCGCCCACGATGGCGCCCCAGACGCGGCCGAGGCCGCCGAGCACGACACGAACGCGCTGAGGATGACCTGGTCGGCCATGTACGGGCTGACCCCGTTGGTCGGCGCATACGCCAGGGCCGCAACTCCTGCCAGTACACCGGAGATGAAGAAGGCCACAGTGTACTGGCGCTGCAGCGGGATGCCCAGGATCAGCCGCCTCACGGTCCTGCGACACGGCCCTGATCGTGCGGCCGATCGAGGTGCGGGCGAGCAGCACGCTCAGGGCCGCGATCGCCACCAGCACCGCGACGATGACGGCCAGGTTCACGCCCGAGAGCGTGATGCGGTCACCGAGGTGCACGACCGACTGCGCATACGGCGGGCTGATCGACTTACTGCGTTCGCCGAACAACTGCAGCATCGAGCTGTCGAGGATGAGCCGGAGACCGAGTGCCACGGCGGGCGCGGCAAGCGGCTGGCTGCGCACGAACCGGTAGGCGAAAACGTCGGTCAGCGCGGAGACGGTGCTGGCGATGAGGATGGCGCAGATCACCGCCACCCAGAACGGCCATCCGGCCTGCTGGTTCATGGCGTAGATCGCATACGCGGCGACGGTCACGACGCCGGCGTGGGCGAAGTTGGGCATCCATCACGCCATAGCGGCGGGCTTGTCTGTCCGCCGGGCACCTTGGTAACCCTTCAACTTGTTGCGAAGTTACGTGGACTGCTGGTAGCTTCGTAACAAGTTAAAGAGTTCTCTGGCGGGAGGGTGGACGGGGTGCTGCAGATCCAGCTGGGTGCCGAGCGGCCCGCTGACCCCGGCGACGGTCTGGGGCGCGCCACGGTCGGATGGCGTCCGGGGATATCGGAGGACGAGGCCTGGCTGGCAGGGCGCGGCATCTGGAAGTTCAATGCCGACCGGGCTCTGTCCCAGGACGAGGTGCAGATCATCAATACCGACGGCATGGTGCTCGCCGTCGCGAGGATCACCGGGATCTCCAAGCACGGCGATCGCTACGCTCTCGAGGGTGACCTGCTGCGCGGCGATGCGCGGGTGGGCCGTCCCACTCCGAGCCCGCACCTGTCCCGTAATCCCGTCACCTACATCTGAGAGCGGCGGATCGATGAGCGATTTCGACGCGATCGACTCGCTGCTCGCCTCCCTGCCCCCCCAGCCCGCGCTTCCCGAGGCCCAGGTACGCCGTGACCTGCGCGAGCGGGCCGGCCTGTCGAAGGCCCAGGTGGCCCGGGCGCTCGGGGTGAGCCCGTCCACGGTCACGGGCTGGGAGAGGGGCCGCGACCCCTCCGGGGAGCTCAGGGCGAAGTACGCCTACCTCTTGGACAGCCTGGCCGCGAAACTCGCACCACCCACCCCACCTCCCGCAAACCAAGCAACTGCGCCTCAGCCCGCACTGGACGAGAACGCAACGTCCCCGGCACCCGGCGATGGCCTGACCGCAGGCGACGACACCGGCGACGGCGAAGCTCTGGCGGCGCCCGAGCCGTGTGTCCTGTGCGGGCAGCCCGCCCGTCACCAGGTCGCCGGCTTCCCCCAGCACCTCGATCCTGCTCAGTGCGCCACCCCAGAGCCCCCACCCGCCCAGCGGCCGCAAGGCCGCGCGACGGAATCCGTACAGACCGCGCCTGCCGGCCGGAGTGTGCGGGCCGTGTCCACCACCGACCCGTCTGGCCCGATCGCGGGGGCCGTGGCCGAGGCGCTCGCGCATTATGAGGGCGATGTGGAGGCGGCGACGGCAGCGCTGGTCAAGCGGGCGATCCCGGATGCGATGGCTCTGCTGGACGACTGCCGCAGGGGCGGCCGCTACGCAGTCGTCGCCCACCCGTGGATCCCGGACATCCTGCGCAAGCCCTCCGCCCGCGGTGCCGACCAGATCTGGGAGGCCCGCCCCAAGTGGACCCGCCCCGAACTGCCCGAAGGCCGACACGAGGTGACGGCCCTGGACATCAACGGCGCCTATCTGAGCGCGCTCAAGACGCACCTGCCGCTCGGGCAGTTGGAGCACACGGTCGGCAATGTGCACGACCGCCGCCGCGCCGGTGTCCACCTGATCACCCCGCCCGCATGGGAGCACGGCGCGTACCTGCCCGACCCGATCGGCAACCGCGACGAACCCGGCCCGCTCTGGGTCACCGAACCCACTCTCCGGCTGCTGCTGCGCCTGTCCGGCCCCAAGTACGCCCTGTGCGAACCCCCCGAGATCCACGAGTCGTTCACCTCGGGTGCGACGGAGAGCCTGCTGGAGAAGTTCCGCATCATCCTCAAGGATGCCCGGGACCGGGCCATCGCCGAGGGGGACGAGGTGATGCTGGAGTACGTGAAGGCGATGTACTCGAAGTTCGTTTCCACGATGGGGGAGTCGAACTACAACCGGGAGCTGTACCGTCCGGACTGGATGCACCTGATCCGCTCGCAGGCCTTCGCCAACCTCTGGGCCAAAGCCTTTAAGGCGCACGACGCCGGCCTGGCGGTCGTCCGTGTGATGGGTACCGACGAACTCCACGTCGTCGGCGACTGGCGGCGTGTCTTCCTGGAAGGCCGCCAAGTTTCCGAAGTGAAGGTCAAGGACGTGTACGCCGTCGGCACCGCACCCACCGACCCGGCTGCCGCCTAACACACCGACGAGAACTGACAGGGAAGGCGTTCACGTGCCCGAGCGCACCATCGATTTCGGCAAGTACGACGCCCAAGGCCTCAAGGGCTACGAGGCTGTCGCCCGTCAGCTCGACGCCCTCGCTGACTTCATCGCTTCTCCCGTCACCACCCGGCGCGGCCTTATGGCCCGTCTGCACTACCTCACCCGCACCCCCCACGCCCGTGCTGCCGCCCACGACGGGGGCCTGACCGTCACCGACCGCACCCTGAAGGCATGGCTAGAAGGCACCCGCAACCCCACCAGACAGAACCTTGCCCGGATCGAAGCCGCCTACCGCGCGGTTCGCCGTCACAACGTCGCCCGCTACCTTCTGGCCCGCCTCAACCGCACTGGCCGCGGTACCCGCGTCGAGATCCATCCGCTCAATCAGTCCGGCGTGCGTCCTTCCCACCAGCGGGTCGTGGAATTCCGCACTCTCAACGTCCGCCACTGGGAGGCCATTATCGACGCCTGGTCCACTGGTGACGACCGGGCCCTGGACGACGCCTGGATCGAGCAGATCGTCGACCTCGGCTCGCAGTGGGGCTGTGAATGTGCGTTGCTGTGGCAGTGGGTTGATCGGCAGTGGGTTCTGGTGTGATGGCTGGTCTGCTGACCAGCATGTTCAGTGGTAGGAACTGCTGGATCTCGGCTGCTGTGGAGTGACTGATTCGCTGTCATGGCAGGCGAGTTCGGCCTAGCACACCGGGTCTGTGGCTGTCATGGAGATGCCTATTCCTGTGTTCTCGGTCAGGACGGCGGGTGTGTGCTGGAGGGCATGACTGCTGATCCGTCATCTTCACCGTCGTCGCTGCCGGTGGTGGCCGAGAACTCGGCTACGACTTCTCGGGCGTGGGACCGGGCGATGGCTCGGCAGGTGGTGGTGCGTCGCCTGCTCGCACTCGATGAGGTGGGGACGCTGCAGACGGTGCATGTCCGGATCGCCGCATCGACGGCAGGGGTCAACGTACGGACGGTGTGGCGTTGGCTGGCTGTGGCGAAGGAGACGGGCCGGATCGAGCCTGCCGCACGACGTGGGGTGTTCACGTTGACGGACGTGTTGTGGGCCCGGCTGGGGGAGCTGGGCGGGAACGTGAAGGCCTTGCATCGCTGGATGGCCGAGCACGCCGATGATGTGCTTCCCGCTCTGGACCGGGACCGACTGCCGTCGTTGTCGACGCTGCACCACGCGGTGACCCGGGAACGACGTGCAGGGCGTGTCCTTGACCTTCCCCGTCCTGGCTACGCCCGGATGGATCCAGACCGCTATGACCGGGCGTTGGCCGAGCTGGCGTTGCCGGGCACCATCGACGAGTCCGGCCAGGCCCAGCCCGCGGTCGCCGACCCGGTTCCGAAGGACGGCGCCGGTCGTGCTGATACGCCCAGCATGTCTCCGTTCGCCGAGGGCGTGCGTCTGTACGTGCCCGGCGCGCATGTCGTGGCGACGCGGCAGGTAGGGGAGGTGACCGAGGTGATCGCACACACGACAGCTGCCCGTGGTGTCCTGTGCGTGTACGGGGATCCCGGGCACGGCAAAACGGTCGCGGTCCACCAGGCGCTGCGCCTGCTCCCACGCCGTGTCCCGGTACGCCACGCGGTGGTGTCGGTGAAGCCGGCTCTGCCGCAGCTTCGGGCCGCGCTGCTCACCGCGTTCGGCCTGCCCGCCACGTCGTTGACGAACCGCACGGACATGGCCGACCGTGCCCTGATCGATGCCTTGAAGACGCCGGGTGTCCTGGTCATCGACGACGTGCAGCGCATCGCCGCGCCCGAGCTGGACTACCTGCGCCTGCTCATCGACGCCCCTACCACCGAGACGACGATGGTCTTGTGCGGCGCGGGCGCCGAGCGGACGCTCGCGCGTGCTCCCGCGCTGGCCTCCCGGGTGCTGACCTGGCAGCAGACGCCACGTCTGGACACCGAGCAAATCCCCACCGTGCTGCGTCTGTTCCACCCGCTGTGGGACACCGCGGCCGAAGCCGACTTGCTGCACGCTGATGCCACGTGTGCGAAGGGGAACTTCCGTACCTGGGCGAAGATCACCTCCCACGCGTACGCGGCCCTTGCCCGTAGCCCCGAGAGCGCGGTGGACCGGGCTCTGCTGTCGCGTGCCTGTTCCCGCCTCGGCCCCACCCCCTGACCAGCCACACCCCACCCAGGCCGAAGGACCTCCCGTGACCGCGTCCACCTCTGACCACAGCGCCCCTGAGCCACCACGACCCGAACCCGTCCTGGACGCCGCGTCGTTGACCGCACTACGCGCCCCGGCCGTACGTCGTCTGCTCGCGCTGCGTGCCCAGCGTCGGCTCACCCGCGCTCACGTGCACACCACCGCCCAGTGCCTGAACGTCTCGGACCGCACCGTGTGGCGGTGGCTGGCGGACGCGACCGCCGCACCGCAGAGCGCCGCGCATCCCGGAGCGCGCCGTGCCGAGAGGTTCGAGATCACCGCCGAGATCCGGGTGCTGTTGGCGTACTGGCACGGCAACGCCTCCGCGGTCCACCGTGAACTTGTCGCCCGAGCCCAGGCAGCCGCCGATACCGAGCCGTCCGAGGAGACCGACACCTCGACGAACATCGCCCCCGGCTCGCGGCCCGCCGCCTCCGTTCCGGGCGGCGCCCCACCCGCATCCGTGCCGCTGCTGGACCCCGTACCGTCGCTGCCGACGTTCCTGCGCGCTCTGCGCCGGGACACCACACCAGGGGAGCGGGCCGGCTACCGAGGCGGCCCCGACGCCGCCCGCGCCCTGGACGTATTCGCCAAACGCCCTCGGACCTGGCGTAACCACGTCTGGGAGGCCGATCACGTCCAGGCCCCGCTGCGCGTTGACGCGGACGGCGACCTCGTCCCTCCCTACGTCACGTGGTTCATCGACTGTGCGACCAAGGCCATCACCGGCCTCGCCGTCACCCCCGGTCCGCCCACCCGCGCCTCGATCCTGGCCGCTCTGCGTTCCGCAGTCCTGCGCTGCGAGCCCTACGGGCCGTTCGGCGGGCTGCCCGAGCAGGTGCGGTTCGACAGGGGCAAGGACTTCCTCTCGCGCACCGTGTCCGCCGCGCTGACCGCGCTGGATGCAGACCTCACCGTCCTGCCGCCCTACAGCCCCCACCTGAAGGGCACGGTGGAGAACCTCAACCTCAACGCCTCCCGCATGCTCTTCGCTGCCCTGCCCGGCTACACCCCCAAGAACAGGAAACCCGACCGCCGCCCCGACCGGCGCCCGGACGGGCCACCGATGTCGTTCGAGGCGTTCACCGAGCAACTGCTGGCCTGGGTGACGTGGTGGAACACCGAACACCACCCCGACGCCCTGAACGGCACCACCCCGCTTCAGGCCTGGCAGGCCGACCCGACCCCACTCAACGACATCCCGGCCCAGGACGTGTGGTCGTTCACGCTCGAGGACGATGGCCGCCTGCGCGCCATCACCAGCCATGGCGTGCGCTTCCAGGGCCGCGACTACATCGCCGACTGGATGACCGGACAGGCCGGCCGCGACGTGACCGTGCGCTTCATGCCCCACCACGACCATGAGATCGAGGTCTGCGACGGAAGCGGCCGTCACCTGGGCACCGCGCACCTGGCCGACGCCGCCACACCCGAACAGCTGTCCGCGCTGCGCCAGGCCCGCTCCCGGCGGGCACACCGCTTGCGGGCCGAAGCCAAGGCGGCCGAGAAGCTACGCCGCGACCGGTTCGCTCCCGCCACCGTCCCCCAGAAGGCTCGCCGACTCGACGCGCTCACAAGCTCACAGGCCGACCACGAACTCAGCCGGGACGCGGCCAGAGACCTTTCCGAGCTGGCGCTACCCGATCTGATCCCACCCGCCGCGCCGCCCGCGCACTGGCGTACCCCGCCGGCCCTGGCCGCGCCCCAGCCCGCCCCCACATCCTGCGATGCGCCCGCAACCGAACCGCCCGCGCCGCCCAGCCACTCCGACGAGAGGAAGCCGTGACCGCCACCGCCTACCAGTACGTGGATCTGCCGGATGCGCAGGTCGTCACGACCCAGGCCCTGCTCAGGGCTCGGGAGAACCTCACCGACACCGTCGAGGCACGCGCCATGATGTGTATCCACGGCGGCGCCGGCTTCGGCAAGACCGTCGCTGTCAACTTCTGCCTGGCCGAACTCGAACCGCACGAGGACGTACG
Organism: uncultured Streptomyces sp.; assembly: GCA_946480485.1. Next base: position 9,010 of record CAMLJW010000092.1, read on the forward strand.
CCGCGTCACCTTCCGCGCCCGCCCCACCGCCCGCGCGGTGCGCTACGAACTCTTCGCCGCACTCGACCTGCCCGGACACCCGCCGCGCCACCCCAGCGAATTCGACCGCCTGTTGAAAAACGCCCTGGCAGAACGCCCCCGCACCCTCCTCGTGGATGAGGCCCAATGGCTCAACGGCGAAGCGTTCGAATACTTCCGCTACCTGTGGGACGAACCCTCAACCCAGCTCGCGATCATGTTCGTCGGCGGCGAAGGCTGCCACACCGTGCTGCGCCGCGAACCCATGCTGTCCTCCCGCATCTTCATCTGGCAGCACTTCACCCGCCTTGCCGAGGACGAAGTCCGGCAGGTGATCCCGTTGTTCCACCCCATCTGGGCCGACGCCGATCCTGACGACATCGCCTTCGCCAACCGCCACGCCGCCCACGGAAACTTCCGGGCCTGGGCCCAACTGACCGCCCATGCCCGTATCGGCCTGAAGCGCACCGGCCGCACCCGCGTCGACCGGGATCTTCTGCGCTGGGTCTTCAGCCGCCTGGGGTAACCACCATGGCCCTGCGTCCGGCCGGGCCGCCGCACCGCCGCCCAACAACCCGTCGCCCTCGTCCTGTTCCTTTAAAGGAAGGCCGCCCGGTGCGCCGCACGCCGCCGCCTCCCGTCACTGTCATCCTCGACCCCGAGGACGACGCCGCGTACGTCAGGACCGCGCTGGCCGCGCACGATCCGGCCGTCGGCCGTGTCACCCTCCACCCCGCTCCCGGCACCGCCGGCGAGATCTACCTTGCCCACGACCTGCTGGCCGCGCTCGGCAAACCCCCGCTACTCCCGGGCAGGTTCACCCCCGGCACAGATCCCTCCTGGCATGCTGTGACCGCCTGGTTCTGCGCCATCCCCATCACCCGGCTCACTGTCCTGCGCGCCCACCTGCTCACCCACCAGCGCCTTGAGCGACTCCTGGATCTGCGCGAGGCAACCGGGCTGCACCTGAACCTGGTCTGCCACCGCCCCCGCCTGCCGGCCACTCTGCAGCGGACCCTGCGCGTCCCGCACACCATCACCGGCGGGCTCCACGCCGCCCGGACAAACTTCGGCCCGCCCGCCGAGGCCCCGCCCGCACCCTCCCACCGGACCGCGAACCGCTGGATCACACTGCCGGCCCTCGAGTGGTTCGACTCTCTCGACAGTTCCAGCCACTGCATCGGCACCTGTACCCCGCCAATGATCAAATGGAGACACCGGCCCAAGCCCCGACCACGCACCGAGGCCACCCTGCAGGAGATCACCCGCAGGATCCAGACCCGCACCGCCCACCCGCGCCTGGCCGCCACACTCGCCGCAGCGGTGTTCACCGCAGCTGCCGCCCACCAGCTCGCCACCGCACGCCTTGAGGACTACGACGAGCAGGCCGCCACCCTCGCCCTCCACGACCCCGCCCGGACCGTCGACAACTGTGCCACCCATCCCGTCCCCGCCTGGGCCCACGTCTTCCTGCGCGCCGCCGCCTGCATGGCCCGCCTCGAACTCACCCAAGGCCGCCGGATGCTCGCCCAACCGGACGACTACCAAGACCTCATGAGCTTCGCCGAAGACACACGGCTGCGACCACCACAGCCGCCCAGCAGCCAGCGCGTGACAACAGATGTCGACTGGTGGTGGAGGGAACGGCAGGAGATCGAACAACTCGACGCGATGCTTGCCCGAGACAGGGGCCGGTCCCCGCGCTGGAGCCCACGCTGACGGAAGATCTCACCAGCGTTCGGCGCAACGCTCTGACTGCGCGCTCAACCTTCACTGCGAGAGGTCGCCCATCGCCGTCCGGCGTTCCCCAGCAACCCCATCAACGCCATTCGTGCGCTATCCGTACGGATTTGGTACGCGATACGTACGCTTCACACTATGGTTGAGTCAGGAGGTGTTCCATGTCCGAGTTGTTCGACCGGGTCGACGCGCTGATCGCGTCCCGGTCTCCGCTGCCGCCGCCGGCGGAGCGCAAGCGGCTGCGTCAGGCGCACGGCTTCACGTTGGATGAAGTAGCGGCGGCATTGATGGTGCGGCGGGCGACCGTCAGCGGCTGGGAGTCCGGCAAGACGGAGCCGCGGCCGCCGGAACGTGACGCGTACGCGCGCCTGCTCAACAAGCTCGCGGAGCTCTATCCCGCAGACTCCGACTACGCGGCGCCCACTGAGGACACGGCCGTCCCGCTCCCGGCTCCGCAAGCGCGGCCCGTATCCACAGGCCCGGCCTCCGAGGCTGCGGACACGGCCACAGAACAGAACACCCAGACCCGCCCCGCCGCCAACACCGCTGCTCCGGTTGCCGCGTCGGGGCCGGCGCGCACCGCGAGGTCGTCGTCGACGTCGCGGCGCCCGGCCGCGCGGAAGGCCGCCCCGGCGAATTCCCCGGGCGACGGTGTCGATCCGCGCTTTGCCAACGGTCCGCTCGCGGTCGTCGATGTCGACGACGACGGCCAGGTCCTCGCGTACTGCGTCGGCGGCCTGGTCCTGGACGTGCCCGCCAAGTCCCTTCCCTCCCTGGTCGACTGGACCTTGAAGGAGGCGCGGCTCGGGCAGCCGAAGCTGTCTGGCCCGGGCAAGGACGGTGACCCGCTGCTCGTCATGAGCGAGGCCGCGCTGGAGCGCTACGGCCTTCCCGTCGCCCTCACAGAGGAGGAGAAGCTCGCCGGGCGGATCCCGGAGGGCCACAAGGTCGTCAAGCAGCTGGCCCGAGCGGAATGGAAGCTGACCAAGCGCGGGTTCGGGCCGTGGGCGCGGATCTACCGCCCGGCGCAGGGTTCGGAGCGGGCCTGCGTGCAGCTGTGCATTCCGTCGTGGCACGCGCTCGACTCCCGCCACTGGGGCGGGGCCGGGCAGCTTGCGTCGGCAGACCTGGCCCGGGTCCTGGGCGTGTACGCGTCCCGGGTGATGACGCCGCGCGGCTCCACTGCCGTGACCGGCCTGGAGTTGATGACCGCGCTGCACCCGCCGACGCACGCCGTGCGTGACGAGGCCACCGGCGGCTTCAGGAAGTCGGAGACCAAGACGCCGGGCTCGCTGGGCGAGGATCCGGTCGACTGCGCGCCGTGCGAGGCCCCCGACGGACACCCGCTGCTCAAGGACCTGCCGCGCTTCCACGTGCGAGGCCCGGGCGAGAAGCTGTTCGAGGAGGCCTTCGACTGGGCGCGGCCGCTCACCGACGCCGAATGCATGCGCCGCAACCTGGTGGGCCTGGACGTCAACATGGCGTTCGCTGCCGGAGCCAACGGCCTGGTCGTGGGCCTGGGCGAGCCAACCCGTGTGGAGGCGCCGGTGTTCGATGCGAAGCTGCCCGGCTCGTGGCTGGTGGACCTGTCCCACGTCGACCTGTCGCGGGTGAAGGTCGGCAAGGAGTGGGTGGAGCTGGACGGCAACCTGTTGCCCAGCCCGTTCACGCCGAAGGGCGAGCGACCGGACGGTCCGGCCTGGTATGCCACGCCCACCGTCGCGTACGCGGTGGAGCTCGGCTACGAGGTGCGCCCGATCGAGGCGTGGGTGCGCTACGAGAACGGCCGCTACCTGGACGGCTGGTACAACCGGCTGCGTGACGCCTTCCTCGCCACGATGGCCGACCTCGGCGTGCACGCCGACATGGCGCCGGCCGACTTCCTCGCGGCGATGGACGGCTGGCGCGGGCGTGACCCGCAGCTGGCGATCGTCGTGGACGCCATCAAGGCGACGGTCAAGGGCGGCCTGGGCAAGCTGCGCGAACGCCCACGCGGGGAGGGCTGGCGGCCGGGCGAACCGTGGCGGGCGCTGTCCCGGCCGACGTGGCGGCCGGACATCCGCGCGGCGGTCATCTCCCGCACACGGATCAACTTCCACCGCAAGATCGTCAAACATGCGGCGTTCACCGGGCAGTACCCGGTGGCGATCCTCTCCGACTGCGTCGTGTACGCGGCCGACGGCGACAGCCCGCTGGACTTCCTGCCCTACCGGGACGGCAAGCCGCTGCCGGGCGGCTTCAAGCTCGGCATCAACCCGGGCCTGGTGAAGTGGGAGGGCACCCAGAGCGTCCTGTGGGGCGAAGAGGTCCGCGAGCGGTTCAAGGCACCAGAGCTCAACCTCGCCCGGTACATCAAGGACGGCACCGTCACCGACGTCGACAACGGAGAGTAGGAGAGGGCGATGAGCCTGTTCGGGGACGGCCTGGACGCCGCGGTGCAGAAGGCATTCACCCGCCCGGCGCCCAAGAGCGCGGGCGCGCAGATGCGCTACCTGGTCAAGCAGCTCAAGGGCACCAAGGCGGTTGCCCAGATGCTGCGCATCTCCCAGCGCACCGTCGAACGGTACGTGAAGGACCAGATCAAGAAGCCGCGCCCGGACCTGGCCGCCCGCCTGGAGCGCGAGGTCAAGAAGCGGTGGCAGCCGCAGATCCGCGCCAAGGCCCGCGAGAAGGCGGCGACCACTGGCGGCATCGTCATCGACACCCAGGCCCGCATCGGCTACACCGCGCCGATCGGCTCGACTGACGAGGACCGGCTCCGCCACCTCACCGTGGCCCTGCCGCCGCAGTACGCCGCCCGCCTCTTCGACGCCCAGGAGCAGGGCGCCAATGACCAGGAACTGCAGGACATCGCCGCCGAAGCGCTCAAGGAGGTGTACTTCCAGGACAACGGCCGCCGCGCCGGCCAGTTGGAGGAGGTCCGCTTCACCGACATCACGCACTTGGAATTCGGCCTGTAGATCCCGAACAGCCGCGAACCCCGCCGACGGCATCATGCTCGGCACCGGTCTGGCTGCGGTACGAGCCCCCGACCCCGTCGGCGGATTCTTGGGGTCCTCGCAACACCTGATGGCTTACGCGGCTGTCAGTAGAT
>CAMLJW010000093.1 GCA_946480485.1 uncultured Streptomyces sp.
GCTCCTTGGCGATCTCGCTCAGGGTGTCGCCCTTGACGACCTTGTACTCGCCGTCACCCTTCTTGACCTTCTTACCGGTCGGGGTCTCGACGGTCTTGGGCGTGGAGCGCTCCTCGGATCGGGGGGCGCGCTCCTTGGCCGGCGCGGACTGCTGCGCGGGCCGCTGCTGGGACTCCTGCTTGGACTTTTGCTGGGACTGCTGCGCGGACTGCTGCGCGGACTGCTGCTGGGACTCCTGTTCGGACTTTTGCTGGGACTGCTGCTCGGACTGCTGGGTGTTCTGCTGCGCGGCACCGGAATCCGCGGACGCGCCGCCACCGTCGTACGCGGCGCCGGACAGGCCCTTACCGCAGACCGGCCAGGCACCCCTGCCCTGGCTTGCGAGGACCTTCTCGGCGATCTCGATCTGCTGGGCCTTGGATGCCTGGTCGGCGGTGGCGGCGTACTGCGTGCCGCCGTACCCGGCCCAGGTGGAGGCCGAGAACTGGAGGCCGTGACGCCTGCGAGGTGAGCTGTCGGGTTCGGGCCGTGTCCGCGGAATTTCAAAGACGATCAGGGCCTGTGAGACTCATGTCTCATTTTCGTCAAACTGGACATTCAGCCTGAACTATCGCCAGTTTTCGACCAATTTGAGGATTTTGTCATCACTCAGTCAGTGCCGAGTTCAAGGCTCTGACCGGGAAAGATGAGGTCCGGGTCGGCGCCCACGGTCTCCTTGTTCTCGGCATAGAGCTCGGGCCACCCGCCCTCGAGGCCAAGGGAGTCGGCGATGGCCCAGAGACTGTCCCCGGAACGGACGACGTACGAGCCGTCGGCCGCGTCACGCAAGGCACTGCCGCCACGCGAGGCATGCCGGCCGAGGAAGTCGTCCGCACGCGAGGCCGCGGCGCCCTCCTCGGCACTGCCGCCGCGATGACGACCGGTGCCGGCACCTGCGTCCGCGGTCGCACCCGCGTTCACGCTCACGTCCAAACCGATCGAAAAATCATTACTCTGCCCGAAGTTGTCCGAGTCATCACCTTTCGCCGCACCTACGGGCGAGCTGTCGGGACTCGGTGATGTGGCGCCGCTTCCACCGACGGAGTCTTGTGTCGCATCGATTGACTCCGCGGCATCCGGCGTATCCGATGTGTCGGACTCCATGGAATCGTCGGTCGACGTCGAACCCGAACCCAGGCCCCCTCCCCCACCCAAGCCCGAACCCGAGTCGGTGGACGACGAGGTGGAGTCTCCCGCCACGCCGGTGGTGACATGGGCCGAGGCGGAGTCCTGCGCCAGGCCCACGACGAGCCCGCAGGTCGCCCGGGCACTGGTTCCCCGGTCCACGAGGACCTTCTCGGCGACGGCTGTCTGCTGCGAGCGACTGGCCTGGTCGGGGCTCGGGGCGTAGTTGAGGCCGCCGTAGTTCTCCCAGGTCTCCTGGGTCATCTGGAGGCCGCCGTAGTCGCCGTTGTCGGTGTCGGCGCTCCATGATCGGTCGCTCTCGCAGTCCGCGATCGCGTCCCATGTCGTACCGCTGGCAGCGCTCGCACCGGTCGCGCCAAGCAGGGGGATCGTGATGGCCGAACCGGTCACTCCCGCCGCGACGAGGAGAGCCGGCCTCTGACGGGGGCGACGGTGACGACCGTTCCCGGAGAGCATGCGGTTGCCCTTTCGCGGTAGGGGTCTCCCCGCTCGAGCGAAGCCGGGCGGGGCAAGGTCAGGTGACTGCAAGGGCGGGTGGGGACCGTTCCGAGCGGTGAACCTAGTCGGACCACAACGCTTGTCACAAGTAGATGCACCGTAGATCACGCGAGGATCACAGATATGAGGGAGCGTCAGCTTGGCCGATTGCCGCGTGTCTTCCGGGCAGATCGCATTCCCGCCCGGCCTGAAGGCCGGGATTCCCTGCGAAGAACAAGGGATGGGGGCCGGCCAAAAGCCCTCATGAACCATGTGTTCCGCCTGTCCTTGGCGAACGCCCACAGGCCGCACCGCGCGAACCGGCGACGCCGGAAAGAAGGCCGTAATCAGCTCCTCCACAGCAGGCCAATCGGACTCCGGCACCTCCGCAGGAACCAGGGTCCCGGCTACGGTCATCCCGTGAATGTCCCGAACCCCGCGCCCGAACTCTTCACCCGGGAGTTCGCCACCGACCCGTACCCGGCCTATGCCTGGCTGCGCGATCACGCACCCGTCCACCGGACCACGCTGCCCAGCGGAGTCGAGGCATGGCTGGTGACCCGCTACGCCGACGCACGCCAAACCCTCGCGGACGGACGGCTTTCGAAGAACCCCGATCACCACGCCGAGGACGCACACGGCAAGAGCAGGACCGGTATCCCCGGCGAGCGCAGCGCCAATCTCATGACGCATCTGCTCAATATCGACCCGCCGGACCACACCCGGCTGCGCCGTCTCGTCTCCAAGGCGTTCACCCCGCGCCGGGTGGCGGAATTCGCGCCCCGTGTGCAGGAGTTGACGGACGGCCTCATCGACCGGTTCGCGCCGCAGGGCGAGGCCGACCTCATTCACGACTTCGCCTTCCCCCTCCCCATCTACGCGATCTGCGACCTGCTCGGCGTCCCGCGCGGGGACCAGGACGACTTCCGTGACTGGGCGGGGATGATGATCCGGCACGGAGGAGGACCGCGCGGCGGCGTCGCCCGCTCCGTCAAGAAGATCCGTGGGTACCTCGCCGAACTCATCCACCGCAAGCGCACCGATCTCGGTGACGACCTGATCTCAGGCCTCATCCGTGCCTCCGACCACGGCGAGCACCTCACCGAGAACGAGGCCGCCGCCATGTGTTTCGTACTTCTGTTCGCGGGTTTTGAGACCACCATCAACCTCATCGGTAATGGCATGTACACGCTGTTGCGCAACCCTGAACAGCGGGCCAGATTGCAGGAGTCGATCGAGCGCGGTGAGCAGCTGCTGCTCGACACCGGAATCGAAGAGCTGCTCCGCTATGACGGCGCCGTGGAGCTGGCCACCTGGCGCTTCGCCACCGAACCCCTCACCATTGGCGGGCAGCGCATCGCCACTGGCGACCCGGTGCTGGTCGTACTCGCCGCCGCAGACCGCGACCCCGCGCGGTTCGCCGAGCCGGACACGCTCGACCTCTCCCGCCGTGACAACCAACACCTGGGATACGGCCATGGCATCCACTACTGCCTCGGCGCTCCCCTCGCCCGCCTCGAAGGCCGCACCGCCCTCGAGACGCTGCTGCGCCGCCTGCCCGATCTCCGGCTCGCGGCCGACCCCGCCGACCTGCGCCGGCGGGGCGGGCTCATTATGCGTGGGCTACGAGACCTTCCGGTGGAGTTCACCGCTCCCGGGCGAAGCAGGCGAAGAAGTCGGCCGGGGCCCTGAACAGCGGGCGGGGCCGGCAGAAGGGCGGTTCCCTCTTCACCGGCACCAGAGCGTGACGACGATCAGCACACCCACCACCAGCCGACACCGGCCGCGAGAGGCAGCACTGGGCGCGGGATTCCATCTCCACGCCCACGCTTCCCCACCACGGCGGGAAACGATCCCGGAACTCAATCCGATTCAGGATCGCTTAGCTGATCAGAGACGCTTCCGTCGCCCGTATCGCATCCCGATACGCACGCGCCGCCGCCCGCAGTGCCGTCTCCGGGTCCACGCCCTCCGCCTCGGCGCGCACGGCCATCGCGAGCAGTTCGTAGCCGACGCCGTCGCCCGGCGGCAGCGGGACCTCGAGTCCCGCCGTGCGCACGCGGGACGCCAGCTTGGCGGCGAGCGCCAGGCCCGGCTGGCCGAGCGGGACACCCTCCGTCACGGACGTCCGCTGCTTCTCGACGGCCTTGATGCGCAGCCACTGCTCCTTGACGTCCTCGGGCGTCTCCACGGTCTCGTCGCCGAAGACGTGCGGATGGCGGTGGATGAGCTTGGTGACGATGCCGCCCGCCACATCGTCGATGGAGAACGGCTCCGCGCCGTCCTCCGGGCGGCCTTCCTCCGCGATGCGCGCGTGGAAGACGACCTGGAGCAGGACGTCCCCGAGCTCCTCGCACAGCTCGTGCCGGTCACCCTCCTCGATCGCCTCGACCAGTTCGTACGCCTCCTCGATGCCGTACTTCGCGAGGCCCTTGTGGGTCTGCCGGGACGACCAGGGGCACTCGGCGCGAATGCGGTCCATGACCTGGACTAGGTCGAGGAGCCGGGCGCCGGGGAGGTCGTACGAGGCGGGGAGCAGTTCGAGGTCGGGCATCCGCACCCGCCCGGAGCCGGCCATGCGGGCCAGTCCGTCGGTCAGGCGCGGCTCGCCCTCGCCCGTGGCGACCACGGTCACCGTGCGGCCGCCGGCGCAGGTGTCGACGAGCTCCTCGGCGGTCGGCACGGCCTCGTCGACCTTGACGCCCGCCTCACGCAGGTACGGCAGCTGGGGGTGTGCGCCGTCCGCGCACAGGACGCGGTCGGCACCGTGCAGCGCCTGCCAGGCCGGCCAGGACAGGAGTCCGGGTGCGACGCGGTGGCTTGTGGTGAGCAGGACGATGCGCCCCGGGCTGGATGGGTTCACACAACGAACGTAACCCACGCCACTGACAAAAGGGTCACGGGTCATCCGCCGTACACGGCCGGTAGTCGCTACGCCGTCTCCGGGCCGGCCGCCCGCGTGACCTCGCGCAGCCACGGCAGCTTGGCGTCGACGCGGCCGCTCTTCTCGACGTCCCAGGAGCCGTAGCGCGGATTCAGTTCGACGCCGAGTTTCTTGGAGGCGTCGGACAGGGCCTTCCAGAACGCGGGCCGGCTGGTGTCTGTGCCGAGTGTGGCACCCAGCTTCTGGGCCTCGACCTGACTGCGAAGGTTCGCGTCGAGTTGCTCGGGGGCCACGCCGTACTGCTGCAGCCAGATCGTCTCCAGCGCCTTCGCGCCGCCCGCCTGCGCCTCGAAGCTCGCTCGCAGACGCTGGACCTCGTTGCGGGAGACCGTCACGCCGGCGTCCTGGGCCGCGCGGTGCAGCACGCGGTCGAGGACCATGCTGTGCAGGGTGTCGCGGGTGAGACCGCCGGAGTGGGCGATGGCCTGCTGGTACTGGGTGTCGTCCGTGATGGCGGCCCGCTGCGCGGCACGCACCTCGTTCACCCGGTTCTCCAGCTGGGAGACCGTGATGCGGTCGCCGCCGACGACGGCCGCGGCACCGGGATGCGCGTCGTTGCCGCAGGCGGTGAGGAGGGGTGCGGTGGCGAGCGCGGCGGAGAGGAGGAGCGCGGTGCGACGGCGGCGGTGCAAGGAGACCTCCTGTAGGAGCTTGTGCGACGGTGCACAAAGTCTTGCGGTGATCGATGGTAAGCAGTGACCCGGCTATCGGCCACCCATTCGACCAACGATTCGCCGCAAGTCGGGGTACCGGTTGAGCGCGTCGTTCGCGAGCCGCTCGCGCTCGCTCTCCGGCCAGCGAGAGGAACCCCTCTGCCAGCTCACGGATCACGCAGCTCCATGGCGATGACCACGCAGTCGGACCCGGGCCCGGTCGCCCTCTACTCACGACCCCAGGATCGAAGCCAGGAACTCCCCGGTCCACCCCAGCAGTTCCCGTCCGACCAGCGGCTTCCCGCCCACCTTCGCGGTCTTCGGGCGGGGGACCAGTACCTGGTGGACGGCCGGCTTGATGACGGTCCCGGGGTACAGCCGCTTGAGCCGCAGCTCCTGCGACTCCCTCAGTTCCACGGGCGCGAACCGGATGTTGTTGCCCTGAAGGACGATCTCCCCGACGCCGCACGCCCGTGCGAGCATCCGGAGCCCGGCCACCAGCAGCAGGTTCTCCACCGGCTCCGGCAACTTCCCGTAGCGGTCGACGAGTTCCTCGCGTACGGAGTTGATGTCGTCCTCCGTGTTGACGGAGGCGATCGCCCGGTAGGCCTGCAGACGCAGCCGCTCCCCGGGCGCGTAGTCGTGCGGGACGTGGGCGTCGACCGGGAGCTCGATCTTGACCTCCAGGGGCGGCTCCTCCTCCACGCCGCCTTCCAGCGCGGCACGGTAGTCGGCCACGGCCTCGCCCACCATGCGTACGTACAGGTCGAAGCCCACGCCCGCGATATGGCCCGACTGCTCGCCCCCCAGCAGATTGCCCGCGCCGCGGATCTCCAGGTCCTTCATGGCCACATACATGCCGGCGCCCATCTCCGTGTGCTGGGCGATGGTCGCCAGGCGCTCGTGGGCCGTCTCCGTCAGCGGCTTCTCGGGCGGGTAGAGGAAGTACGCGTAGCCGCGCTCACGGCCGCGGCCCACGCGCCCCCGCAGCTGGTGCAGCTGTGAGAGGCCGAAGTTGTCGCCGCGCTCCACGATCAGCGTGTTCGCGTTGGAGATGTCGATGCCCGACTCCACGATCGTCGTCGACACCAGCACGTCGAACCTCTTCTCCCAGAAGTCGACGACGACCTGCTCCAGGGCCTGTTCCGACATCTGACCGTGGGCCGTCGCGATCCGCGCCTCCGGGACGATCTCCCTCAACCTCGCCGCCGCCCGGTCGATCGACTCGACACGGTTGTGGATGTAGAAGACCTGTCCCTCGCGCAGCAGCTCGCGGCGGATCGCCGCACCGATCTGCTTCTCCTCGTACGGGCCGACGAAGGTCAGGACCGGGTGCCGCTCCTCCGGCGGTGTCGTGATCGTGGACATCTCGCGGATGCCCGTCACGGCCATCTCCAGCGTGCGCGGAATCGGGGTCGCCGACATCGTCAGGACGTCGACGTTGGCCCGCAGCTTCTTCAGCTGTTCCTTGTGTTCGACACCGAAACGCTGCTCCTCGTCAACGATGACCAGTCCCAGGTCCTTGAACCTGGTCTCGGCGGAGAACAGGCGGTGGGTGCCGATGACGACGTCCACCGACCCCTCCCGCAGCCCCTCCAGGACCGCCTTCGCCTCCGTGTCCGACTGGAAGCGCGACAGCGCCCGTACGTTCACCGGGAACTGTGAGTAGCGCTCGCCGAACGTCCCGAAGTGCTGCTGCACCAGCAAAGTGGTGGGCACGAGCACCGCCACCTGCTTGCCGTCCTGGACCGCCTTGAAGGCGGCCCGTACCGCGATCTCCGTCTTGCCGTAGCCGACGTCGCCGCAGATCAGCCGGTCCATCGGGACCGTCTTCTCCATGTCCTCCTTGACCTCGGCGATGGTCGTCATCTGGTCGGGCGTCTCCACGTACGGGAAGGCGTCCTCCAGCTCGCGCTGCCAGGGGGTGTCCCCGCCGAACGCGTGCCCCGGCGCCGCCATGCGCGCGCTGTACAGCCTGATCAGGTCGGCCGCGATCTCCTTGACGGCCTTCTTGGCGCGCGCCTTGGTCTTGGTCCAGTCGGCGCCGCCCAGGCGGTGCAGGGTGGGAGCCTCGCCACCCACGTACTTGGTGATCTGCTCCAGCTGGTCGGTGGGGATGTAGAGCCGGTCGCCGGGCTGGCCGCGCTTGGCGGGGGCGTACTCGACGACCAGGTACTCGCGGGTCGCGCCCTGGACCGTGCGCTGCACCATCTCGAGGTACCGGCCGACGCCGTGCTGCTCGTGGACGATGTAGTCGCCCGTCTCCAGGGTCAGCGGGTCGATGGTCTTGCGGCGACGGGCGGGCATGCGGGCGCCGTCCCTGCCGGCGGCCTTCTGGCCCGTGAGGTCGGTCTCGGTGAGGACGGCGAGCTTCAGAGCCGTATCGACGAAGCCGTAGTCGATCGAGCCGCACGCCACCTGGACGACGGACGGCGTGAGCGCGGCGAGGTCGGACTCCGGCCGGGCCGCGATGCCCTCGCCGCCGAGGACCTCGACGGTGCGGGCGGCGGGACCGTGGCCCTCGGTGACGAACACCGCGCGCCAGCCGTCCGCGAGCCAGCCCTTGGTGTCGGCAAGGGCCCTGGCGGTGTCGCCGCGGTATGACTCCGGGGCCTGCATGCCGAGCTTCAGCATGTCCCCCGCCGCGTCAGCGGCATATGTCACCGTGAGCTCTTCGTCCGCCGCGAACGGGGACACCGACCACCACATCATGTCCAGCCCGCGGGCCCGGTCCCGGACATCCGCGATGGACCACAGGGAGGCCGCGTCGACGTCGATGGGAGCCTCTTTGCCACCCGCCGTCGCCGCCCAGGACGCCTGCAGGAACTCCTGCGAGGTCGCCACCAGGTCCGCGGCCCGCGTCCGGACCCGCTCCGGGTCACACACGACGGCCATCGCGCCCTTGGGCAGTACGTCGAGGAGCAGCTCCATGTCGTCGACGAGTACGGGGGCCAGGGACTCCATGCCCTCGACGGCGATGCCCTCGGCGATCTTCCCGAGCAGTTCGCCCAGCTCGGGGTGCGCCTCGGCGAGCGCCGCGGCCCGGCCGCGTACGTCGTCCGTGAGGAGCAGCTCGCGGCAGGGCGGCGCCCACAGGCCGTGCTCGGCGACTTCGAGGGATCGCTGGTCGGCGACCTTGAAGTACCGGATCTCCTCGACGTCGTCGCCCCAGAACTCCACGCGCAGCGGGTGTTCCTCGGTGGGTGGGAAGACGTCGAGGATGCCGCCGCGTACGGCGAACTCGCCGCGTTTCTCGACGAGTTCCACGCGGGAGTACGCTGCTGCCGCCAGCGCCTCGACGATGCCTCCGAGGTCAGCCGTGTCGCCGGTCCGCAGGGCGACCGGCTCCAGGTCGCCCAGGCCCTTGACCTGGGGCTGGAGCACGGAGCGTACGGGTGCGACGACGACCGAGACCGGGCCGGTCTCCGGGTCGTCGGGGCGGGGGTGCGCGAGGCGGCGCAGCACGGCGAGACGGCGGCCCACGGTGTCCGACCTCGGAGACAGCCGCTCGTGCGGGAGGGTCTCCCAGGACGGGTACTCCACGACCCCGTCGGCGGGCAGCAGGGACCTGAGCGCCGCCGCCAGGTCCTCGGCCTCCCGTCCTGTGGCGGTCACCGCCAGTACCGTACGGCCCGCTTCCCTGGCCAGTGCCGCCACGGCGAAGGGGCGGGCGGCGGGCGGGCCGACCAGGTCGACGTGCATCCGGTTGCCGTCGGTGGCGGCCTTCACCGCTTCGGTGAGTGCGGCGTCCTTGACGACGGCGTCGAGCAGACCGTGCAGGCTCATGAAGAGGCTTCCATCCAAGGAGAGAGCAACGCGGACGGCCCGACACGTCGTACGGGCCGGGGGTGTCCAGGGTACGACGGCGCTGCCCTTGCTCGGTCCGGGCGATCTCCCGGGGCAAGGACTGTCCTGTTCTCAACAGTCCTGGCAGCCGGTCTCGGCAGTCCTTGCCCGGCAGCCACATCTCGACCGTCCTGGGGGCAGGCCGGCAAGCGGGAATCAGTCCCGCTCAATTGTTCAGGAACGGTACCGTCACAGATCCCGTCCTACCTCCAACTGCCCCAGCCGATTCGCCTCCGCGGTCTAGCCCCACCCGGCCCGACCCAGCGCGACCGCCGGCCTACTGCCCGACCGCCCGCCCGACCGATCGACCGATCGACCGACCGACCGACCGAAGGATCAACCTGTGCCCGGAGCCACCGCCGCCACGCCCGACCGCGCCCGGACGGCGCGGGAGGCCCCGTCCCTCACCCCGGCGCCGGTCACGCCCTCCCGTGGCCGGCCCTTCCGCCGCCGCCTCCTGGACGGCGGGTGGGATCCGCAGATCCTGGCTGTCGTTCTGTTCACCGCGTATGCGATCGTCTCCGTCGGCCGTTACGCGCACCTCGAGACGAGGTCCTGGGATCTCGGCATATTCGAGCAGGCGGTTCGCGCCTACGCGCACTTCCAGGTGCCGGTCGTGGACCTCAAGGGACCCGGCGTGAACGTCCTGGGCGACCACTTCAGCCCCGTCACCGCGCTGCTCGCCCCCCTCTACCGGCTCTTCCCCTCCCCTGTCACCCTGCTCATCGCCCAGGCCGCGCTGGTGGCGCTGTCCGCCGTGCCGGTCACCCGGGCCGCCGCCCGGCTGCTCGGACGCCCTCGCGGGCTCGCGCTCGGCATCGCGTACGGACTGTCGTGGGGCATCCAGCGTGCGGTCGACTTCGACTTCCACGAGATCTGCTTCGCCGTGCCGCTGATCGCCTACGCCCTGGAGGCGGTGTTGCGGCACCGTTGGCGGGCCGCGCTGTGCTGGGCCCTCCCGCTGGTCGTCGTGAAGGAGGACCTGGGTCTGACGCTGGCCGCCATCGCCCTGGTGGTCGCCCTGCGGTCCTGGCGCCTCTCCCGCAAGACGGCCCTGTACGCGCTCGGGGTCGCGGCCTTCGGCGCGCTGGCCACGCTCGTCACCCTCACACTGGTGATACCGGCCTTCAACACCGCGGACGCCTACGACTACTGGAACAAGGTCAACGGCGAAGGCGGCCCCTTCGACGGCATGGACACCAAACTCCGCACGCTGGCCTGGCTGTTGATCCCCACCACCGGCCTCCTGGCCCTGCGTTCCCCGCTCCTGCTGGTCGCCCTGCCGACCCTCGGCTGGCGCTTCCTCTCCCACGACTCGCACTACTGGGGAACGGACTGGCACTACAGCGCGGTCCTGATGCCGGTCGTCACGCTCGCCCTCGCCGACGCGCTCGCCACCACCCAGCGCAGCCCACGCCCCTGGCTGCGTTCGTACACGCTGCACCTGCCCGCCGCCGTCACCGCGGCAGCGCTCGCGCTGACGACCACGCTGCCGCTGTCCACTCTGACCGAGGCCACCGCCTACCGCACGCCCGCGCGTGTCACCGCGATCGAGCGCCTGTTGGCCCGAATCCCGGACGGGGCGACCGTCGAGTCCAACATCGGCCCGATCAGCCGCCTCACCTCCCGCTGCCGGGTCTTCTGGCTCTCCAACACCCAGGGGGTGACCCCACACTTCATCGCCCTGGACAATTCCTCCGGCGAGTACCGCGACGTCCAGGCCTACGCCCAGCAGCTGCATCCGCGCGCCGACTACGCCATCATCGGCACCGCCCATGGCTACGTCCTCCTCGAACGCCGCCGATGAGAACGCCCGGCGCCGGGGGGTTGGAAACGGCCTGGCGCCGGGCTCACTCTCCCCCCGTCACCCCGTTCCCCCCATTACCCCGTATCCGTGCCGGCGGTGTCGGCGTCGACCATCACCTCCGCTGGAGCGGGCGAGAGCCGAACCCCTACTCCGCCGCAGCGCGTCCCGTGAGCGCGGCGAGGCTGCTGCGTACGTTGTCCATGTGGGCCCGTAGGTCGTTCCACCGCTCGCCATGCTCGCGCAGCACCCGCTCCGTCTCACGGGTAACCCGCTCCGCATGAACCCCCGCCTCCGCGATCAGCTCGGCAGCCCGCGCCTCCGCATCCTCCTGCCGCCGCCGAACCGACTCCTGTGCGTCGCCAAGGGCCTGCTCCGCCTCGCCCAGCCCCGCCTCGGCGCGCGCCGCCCGCGATCCGTAGTGTGCGTCGAACACGGCCTCCCGCTCGGCGGCCGCCCGCCGCACCTCCTCCCCGCTTTCGGCGTGCTCCCTCTCCTGGTCGGCCAGCAATCCCTCCGTACGCTGCCGCATATCACGCAGCGCGGCGAGCGCCTCACCCCGGCACTCCTTCACCTCGCGGCGCGCGGCGACCCGCATCTCGTCGGCCTCGGCCCCCGCGGCGAGCAACCGGTGCCGGGCCCGTTCCTCGGCCTCGCCGCGCACCGCGTCGGCATCCGCCCTCGCCGCCTCGCGCAGTCGCCCGGCCTCGGCCTGCGCCTCCTCAACGACACGTCGCGCCTCCCGCCGCGCGTCCTCGCGCAGCGCCGCCGCCTCCTGCGCGCCGAGTTCGTAGAGACGTTGGGCACGCTCACCGAGCACCTCGTACGTCTGCGCCGGGAGACTGGCCACGACCTCGCGCAGCCGCTCCGTCTCCTCCTCCATCTCCCTGGCCAGCACGGTCAGCCGAGCTGCCCGCTCCCACGCCGCGTCACGGTCCCAGGAGAGTGCGGCAGCGTACGCGTCGACCTGCTCAGGACGGTAACCACGCCCCCGTACGACCACGAAGCCCTGAGGCGACACCGACCCGCTGCTCATCCTCGAATCCCCTCTCCGGCGTGCTGCGTACAACACACGATGTGGCGCACATCTTGGTTGATCAGACGGAAGTGTCCATAACACGACACTCCGCCCATTCATCCGCTCGGGAGTCCGGGGCATCCAACGTATGCGACGCAACACAGGGCAAAGGGCCGGACCCGGTCGAACGACCAGGTCCGGCCCTTGCAGAGAGCGAGCGACTCGCAGATCAACGAGCCGTCAGAGCAGGCCGTCCCACATCTGCTCCAGCAACACCGCCCACCAGCTGTCCGGAGAACCGAGCGCCGCCGGATCGAGGGCAGCGAGCTGCGCCTGGAAGTCGACGGTCCAACGACCCGCCTGCTCCTGGTTCAGCCCGAACCGCAGCCGCCACATCCGCCCGAGCAGCGCCAGACCGCGCGCGAACTCCGGCAGCCCCGTGTTGACGAACTGCGGCGGTACGGGAGCACCGCCCGGACCGGCCTCCACCGGCACGGCCACGATGTTCGCCGTGCCGTACTGGACGCAGATCGCCTTGCCGAAGTCACTGCCCATGACGAGGTACGAACCCGCGTCCGAGGCGGGCTGCACCCCACGCTCCTGCGCCAGCTCGGCGAGCGTCGGCACCGGGCGGCCCGGCTGCGCCTGCGCCCAGAAGAACGGGCCCATGTCGACGGGCAGACCGGCCGCCATCAGGGTGTGCGCCACGACCGGCGGTACACCCTGCCGGGACACCGCGCCCTGGTCGAACCGGAACACCGCCGGCCCGAACGCGGCCGCCAGCTCGTGCCCGACCGCCTCCGGCGGAATCGGCGGCGCCGGCTGCACCTGCGGCAACGGGGCCCGCACCGGCGCGGGCCGGGCGGGCCCGTCCGCGACCTGGTGCAGCTCGCCCTGGTGCGCGAGCAGTTGCGCCATGCCCTGCTGACGGCTCGCATGGTCCCTGCCGTACGGGGCGATGCTGGTGATCCGCGCCTGCGGCCAGCTCTCCCGGATCATCCGCGCGCAGTAAGCACCGGGCAGCTCACACGACTCCAACTCCGTGTGTAGCTCCAGCACCTGCTGCGGCGGCACGTTCATCGCCCGCAGCTCGTGCAGGATCTGCCACTCCGGGTGGGGCGTGCCCGGCGCGGAACGGCGGATCAACTGTTGCTCGGAACCGTCCTGGGCGCGGTAACGGAGTACGGCCTGATAACCGGGACCGACCGTCGGCTGCCCCTGCTGCGGGTAGCCATACGCCGGAGGTTGGTGACCGGGCACGGGCTGCCCGGGCATCGACTGACCCGGCATGGGGCCCTGACCCGGCATCGGCTGCGGAACACCCGGAGGCATGCCGGGCGCGCCGGGCGGCATACCGGGGGCCTGCGGAGGCGGAGGGGTGCCCGGCCCGGCAGGACCGGGGCCGAGGCTGGGGCCGGGGCCGGGGCCGGCCAGCATCGTCGCGGCATGGTGAACACCACCGGAAGGCGTACCACCCGGAGGATTCGGAGCGCCGGGAGCGCCCGGCGGCTGCGGAGCACCCGGTGCACCCCCACCGGGCCGCTGAGGTGCGCCCGGGGTGCCTGGAGCGCCCGGAGGCCTGAGCCCGCCGGAGCTGCCCCCGAGCTGACTCGGATCGGCAAGCACCGTCGCGGCATGGTGAACACCACCGGAAGGCGTACCACCCGGAGGATTCGGAGCGCCGGGAGCGCCCGGCGGCTGCGGAGCGCCGGGAGGCTGCGGAGCGCCGGGAGCGCCGGGAGGCTGCGGCGCACCAGGCGCACCAAGGCCACCAGGCTGACCAGGCGACCCCGCCTGCTCGGGCCCGTCGGGACCGAGCTGCGAAATAAGCTGGGTCGGCACGTACCCACCCGTCGGAGTACCCGGCGCACCGGGCCCGGACGGCGGAGGCGTACCTGCCGGCCGCGCCCCCGGCGT
>CAMLJW010000094.1 GCA_946480485.1 uncultured Streptomyces sp.
CGAGCCGAGCGTCTCCTGGATCAGTGACGGGACGTACGCCTTGGTGATCGCCGAGATCGCGCTCAGTTCCCCGGGCAGGGTGTGCACCGAGCGTGCGGAGAGCGCGCTCACCGCCTCAGCGGTCAGGGCGGCGGCGGCGGCCCGGCCGAGGATGCGCCGTACGTGCGGGACCTCGGCGAGGTGGCGGCCGTAGAGTTCGCGTCCGGTGGCGAAGTCCCTGGCCAGCCGCAGGGCGTGGTCAGCGGCGCCGAGGGAGAGCGCCGTGCAGGCGATGCGGGTGAGCTGGAGCGTTTTGAGGACTACGGCGATCCCGTCGCCCTCCTCTCCGACGAGGGCATCGGCGGGAACCGGGGCGCCGTCCAGGGCGAAGCCGCTGATGTCGGCGCCGCGGATGCCGTGGGTACGGACCTTCGGCAGGTTCCGCCAGGTGCCCTCGGGCAGCCGGCGCTTGTCCACGACGAAGAGGCTGAAGCCGCGTCCGCCGCCCGCCGGGTCGGTGCGGGCGAGGACGCAGGCGAGGGTGGCGCGGGTGGCGTTGTTGATGAGCCACTTCTCCCCGGTGAGACGCCAGCCGCCGATGCCACTACCGATGCCACCGCCTGTGCCGATGCTGTCGGCCCCGGAATCCGCGTCGGCAACCGCCGCCAACTCGCCCGCGAGCAGGTCGGCACCGTGGTCGCGCTCGGTCAGCCCCCAGCAGACCGCTTCACCCCCGCGTACGCGTTCGGCGAGCCGGGCGGCCTGGTCCGGGGTGCCGGCCACCCACACCGGCGCCGTCCCGAGGAACGTCTTGCCGTGCGCGATGGCCACGGTCAGATCGCGGCGGGCGACGGCGCGCAGCAGCCGTAACGTCTCGCTGACGTCGCCGTCCGGGGGGAGGACGTAGTGGGCAGGCAGCCCCGCGTCGTCGAGGACGCGGACCGCGTCGCCGGGGAACTCCTCCCGGGCGTCGAGTTCGGCGAGCGCCTCGGGCGAGAAGGCGTCGTCCTCGTGGGCGGCGAGCAGGGTCTCCAGGTCGGCCGTGGTGGTCATCGCGTCACCCGCCGGTGTTCGGCCAGTGCCGCGGTGAGCGGCTTGTCCTCGCCGAGGTGCAGGGTGTCCAGTTCGCCGGCGAGGTAGAAGGCGCGCATCGCCGAGCGCTGCACCTTGCCGCTCGTGGTGCGCCGGACGCCGCCGGGCCGCACCAGGGCGACCGCCGCGACCGGCACCCCGAACTCCCGGGCCATGGTCTGCTTCATCTCCACGGCGATCTGCCCTAACCGCTCGGCGCCCCAGTGGGCACGTATCTCGTGCACGGCGACGATCGCGGGCGCGATGTCCTCTCCGTCGTCGTCCCCGACCATGAAGACCGCCCCGTGCAAACCCTCCAACTGCTCGTGCTGGGACCGCAGTTCGTACTCGATGTCCGCGGGGTGCAGATTGCGCCCGTGCAGGACCAGGACGTCCTTGCGGCGGCCGGTGATGTACAGGTCGCCGTCGAGCATCGCGCCGAGGTCGCCGGTGCGCAGGAACGGTCCGCGTCCGTCGCCCGCGTACGCCCGGAACGTGGTGTCCGTGGCGTCCTCGTTCTCCCAGTAACCCGCGGTGACGCAGGGGCCGCTGAGCCAGATCTCGCCGATGCGGCCCTCGGGCAGGGCGTCCCCGGTGTCGGGATCGGCGATCAGTACGTCGGACCCGGCCGGCGCCCCGCACCCGATCAGTACGCGGGACGCTTCCGTGTCGATGGCCGGCCCGAGCACCCGGTTCTCGAGTGCCGTGGCGTCGACCGTGGTCCGCAGGGGTGGCCGCCCGGTGGTGCCGGAGGCCATCAAAGTCGCCTCTGCCAAGCCGTACACCGGGATGAGCGCGTCGGGCCGCAGTCCCGCGGCGGCGAACCTCTCGGTGAAGGCGGCGACGACGTCGGCGCGGACCGGCTCGGAGCCGTCGGCGGCCTTGAGCCGGGACAGGTCGAGCGTGGCGAGCTGCTCGTCGGTGACCCGTCGTACACACAGCTCGTAGCCGAAGTCGGGCGCGGCGGTGAAGCCGACGTCACAGGCGTCCAGCATCCGCAGCCAGTGGTACGGGCGGCGCAGGAAGGACATGGGGTCCATCTGCACATAGCCGCTCCCGTCCAGGATGCCGGGCAGCATCAGGCCGATCAGCCCCATGTCGTGGTACAGGGGGATCCAGCCGCCGTACACCGTGCCGCTGTCGTTCCCGAACATGCGGACCATCCGGTCCACGTTGGCGGCCAGGTTGCCGTGGGTGACCATGACGCCCTTGGGGTCGCCGGTCGATCCCGACGTGTACTGGAGCAGTGCCAGGGTCTCGGGCGACAACTCGGGAGCGGTCCAGGCGTCCGGGTCCCCGTCACCGGAGTCGGTCGGGTGGCAGACCGCGCCGACGACGCCCTCCTCGGCGACCCACTTCTCGACGTCCGGAAGGTCGCTCCGCTGCGTCAGGATGGCGCGCACCCCCGCGTCGCGGGCGATGGCGGCGAGTCTGCGGCGCTCGTGCCGGTAGCGGCCCGGCAGCGGGGCGGGCACGGCGATGACGCCGGCATAGACACAGGCGGAGAACGCGGTGGTGAATTCGATTCCCGGGGAGTAGAGGAGCAGCACCCGGTCCCCTGGGGAGAGTCGCTCCTGCAGCCAGGAGGCAACGCGCCGGGAGTGCATATCGAGTTGTGCGCGGTCGCGCACCGTACGTCTGATGTCGCTGAAGTCCGAAACGAACGTCACGGCAGGCTGCTGCGGGTTACGCGCTGCCTGTTCCCTCAGCGTCGTGAGTAATTCTCGCACGACGGAAACCGTACGTAATCACGATTCCCGAACCAGTACTGAAAGATTCAAAAAAACTTCAAGTAACACCATAAAGCACACAAGAAACCTTGAACGATCCATGGGTTGATTTCGATCATCGGCGGGCGTAGAAACGGATCTGTGCATATCCCAACCACGTCGGCCATTGCGGTACAGGGACTACGTAAGAAATTTAAGGAAAGTCACGCCTTACGCGGCGTCGACCTGCAGGTTGACCCGGGCGAAGTCCTGGGCCTCTTAGGCCCGAACGGAGCTGGAAAAACCACGCTGGTAAAAATTCTTACGACCCTCCTCAAGCCGGATGCCGGCCAAGCTTTCGTGAATGGCTGGAATGTGACGGCCGAACCGGAAAAAGTTCGCTCCACGATCGGAATGGCTGGCCAGTATTCGACGGTCGACGGCATGCTGACCGGCTTCGAGAACCTCTATCTCCTCGCGAAACTGCGCGGTGTGGGGCGTCGTACGGCCCGCCGCGCCGCCGATGACCTGCTGTCCCGGTTCCGGCTCTCCGCCGTCGCGGGACGCCCGGCGAACACCTACTCCGGCGGTATGCGCCGGCGGCTGGATCTGACCGCCGCCCTCGTCGGCTCCCCGCCCCTGGTCGTCCTGGACGAGCCCACCACGGGACTCGACCCCGAGAGCAGACTCGACACCTGGGACGCGGTCGGTGAACTCGTCGCCGGCGGCACCACGATCCTGCTGACGACCCAGTACCTGGAGGAGGCGGACCGCCTCGCCGACCGGATCACGGTGATCGACCGGGGCCGGGTGGTGGCGGAGGGCACCAGCGACGAACTGAAGGCAGCCGCCGGAAACCGGCTCGTGGTGTGTGTCGCCGAAGACCGCCAGCTCGACGCGGCGACACGGGCCGCCGCACAGGCCACCGGCGTGACCCCGACGGTGGACCGCCGTGCCCGGCGTGTGGAGGCGGCCGCCGGCGACGGGCCGGCGGCACTGGGCCGCGCCCTCACCGCACTGGAGGACGGGGGGGTCGAGGTACTGGAGATCGGGCTCAGCCGCAGCACCCTGGACGACGTGTTCCTCGGCCTGACCAGCCGTGCCCGGCAGAAGGCGGCGTGATGAGCGCGCCCACGGACGTCCAGAGGACCGGCTCCCTCCACCGTGTCGCACCCGCCACCGGCCTCCCCCCGGC
This sequence comes from uncultured Streptomyces sp., assembly GCA_946480485.1. Next base: position 3,955 of record CAMLJW010000094.1, read on the forward strand.
CGGGGTCCCGACCCGTGCCCGGCGCAACCCCGCCCTCCGTGTCGTCGCGGAGAGCGCAGACCTCGCCCTGCGCAACCTGCTGCACCTGCGACGCACTCCGGGGCTGCTCATCTCGTGCCTGGTGGAGCCGGTCGTCTACGCCATGCTCATCGGGTACGTCTTCGGCAACAGCCTGGGCGGCACGGCCTACCGCGAGTACATGGTGGCCGGACTGATCGCCCAGACCGTGGCCTTCACCACCACCTTCACCACGGTCGGGCTCTCCCGGGACCTCGACCAGGGCATGGTCGACCGCTTCCGCACCCTGCCGATCTCCCGCGTGGCCCTGCTGCTCGGCCGCACCGCCTCCGACCTCACCACTTGTGTGGCGAGCGTCGCCGTCACCACCGCGTGCGGGCTGATGATGGGCTGGCGCCCGCACACCGGGCCGGTCGAGGTGGCCGCCGGTGTCCTGCTGGTGCTGCTGTTCTCCTTCGCGATGTCGTGGATCGGAGTGTTCGTCGCCCTCATCACACCGAACGCCCAGGTGGCCGGCAGTCTTGGCGTGATCTGGCTGTTCCCCGCGACTTTCATCTCCTCCGGCTTCGTCTCCGGCGCGACCCTGCCGGGTCCGCTGTCCGCCCTGGCGGCCTGGAACCCGATCACCTCACTGGCGAACGCCCTGCGCCGCCTCTTCGGCAACACTGCCCCGCCCGGCTTCCCGGTGCAGCACGCCTGGCCCGCCCAGCACCCCGCGCTGTACACCGTGGGCTGCTCGGTACTGGTCATCGCCGTCTTCATCACCCTGTCGACCTGGCGCTACCGCACCCGCACCAGCCGCTGACCCCGGCCGCGCCCTCCCGACAGCCCCGCGCCCCGCCCGCGGAACCGGCCCGCCCGCACAGGAGCACCCCATGACCGTCCCCGCCCTGCGTCTCGGCCTCAGCCTCGGCTACTGGGTCGGCGGCAACGACGCCTCCAGCCTCCCGCTCGCCTCCCTGGCCGAGGACCTCGGCTACTCGGCGGTGTGGGTCTCGGAGGCCTACGGATCCGACGCCGTCACCCTGCTGTCCTGGATCGCCGCCCGCACCTCCCGCATCGACGTCGGCAGCGCGGTCCTCCAGATCCCCGCCCGCTCGCCCGCCATGACGGCGATGACCGCCGCCACCCTCGACACCCTGTCCGGCGGACGGCTCAGGCTCGGGCTCGGCGTGTCCGGCCCCCAGGTCTCCGAGGGCTGGCACGGTGTCAGGTTCGCCTCGCCACTGGGCCGTACCCGCGAATACGTCGACCTCGTACGCCGGGCACTGCGCCGGGAACCCCTGGCGTACGAAGGCAGCCACTACACGCTCCCGCTGCCGGACGGCCCCGGCAAGCCACTCACCCTCACCATCCAGCCACCGCGCGAGCGGATCCCGGTCTATCTCGCCGCCCTGGGGCCGAGGAACCTGGAACTGGCCGGGGAGGTCGCCGACGGCTGGCTGCCGGTGTTCTTCTCCCCCGCCCACGCCGCCCAGCAGTTGGAGCCGCTCAGGGCCGGCCTCGCGAAGTCGGGGCGCACGCTCGACGGGTTCGACATCGCCCCGGGCGTCCCCCTGGTGACCAGCGCCGACTGGCGGGCCTGCGCCCGCCGGGTACGGGGGTACGCCGCGCTGTACCTCGGCGGCATGGGCGGACGGGCGGACAACCACTACACCCAGCTCGCCGACCGCATGGGCTTCGGCCCCCAGGCCCGTGCCGTCCAGGAGAGGTTCCTGGCCGGTGACTACCCCGGCGCCATGGCCGCCGTACCGCTCGAATTCCTCGACGCCACCTCGCTTCTCGGGCCGCGGGAGCGGATCGCCGAGCGGATGACGGCGTTCGCCGAGGCGGGCGCCACCACGCTCAACGTCATGCCGGTCGGCCCCGGTCTGCCCGGCCCGGGCCGCGCCGCCGACGCGCTGCGCACCGCCGTCGAGGCGGCGGAACTCGCCGGGCTGCTCGCGTCCGACCCACCCGTCCCGCCTGACGTCCCCCGCCCACAAGGCCCGCTCGACTCACAAGGAGACACCCGCATCCATGACCACGCATGACACGACCAAGCTGATCTGCCTTCCGTACGCCGGGGCGGGCGCCTCGTTCTACCGTCCCTGGACGGCCCTGGCCGGGGACGCGCTGGAGATCGTGCCCCTGCAACTGCCCGGCCGTGAGCGGCTGATCGACGAGGAGCCGTACCGGGACGTATCCCAGGCCGTCGACGGTCTCGTGGCCGAGCTGCGGGACAGGCTGGGTGACGGCGGCGGCAGGGTGGCCGTCTTCGGGCACAGCCTCGGCGCGGTGCTCGCCTACGAACTCGCCCATCGGCTGGCCGCCGAGCCCGGTGTCGAACTCGTCCACCTGTTCGTCAGCGGATCGCCGGAGCCGGCCCGGGGCCGCGAGCAGCGGGCGACCGGCCTCACCGACGAGGACTTCCTCGCCAGGGTCGGCGAGTTCGCCGGCTACCGCCATCCCGCGCTGGACGACCCGGAGATGCGCGAGATGATCCTGCCCGCCCTGCGTGCGGACGTCGAGATGCACGAGAACTACGTCCCCTCCACCGACCTCCCGCTGAACGCGCCCCTCACGGTGGTCCGGGGCGAGGACGACGACCTCGTCGGCTACGACGACGCGGAGTCCTGGAGCAAGGTGGCCGGCCGCGACTTCGAGCACGTCGAGGTCCCCGGCAGCCACATGTATCTCACCGACGCCGCGCCCGCACTGGTCCGGCTGATCGTCTCGACAGTGCTGTAGCGCCGTTCGTCGTCCCCTTCCCCCCTCGCACGTACCCGATTCCTCAAGGAGTTCCCGATGCGTCTGCACGGCAAGTCGGTCCTCGTCACCGGTGCCGCCCGCGGACTCGGCAGGGCCACCGCGCTCGCCTGTGCCGCCGAGGGCGCCGACCTGACCCTGCTGGACATCTGCGCCGATCTGCCCCGTGTGCCCTACCCACTGGGCACGCCGGGTCAGCTGGAACACACCGCCGCGCTGTGCCGGGAAGCGGGCGCGGCCGTACTCACCACCGTGGCCGACATCCGTGACCTCCAGGCCGTACGGGAGGCGGTGACCCGGGCCGAGAACCGGTTCGGCCGGATCGACGTCGCCGTGAACAACGCGGGCATCGCCGCGCCCTCGGGCAAGCCGGTGCACGAGATCGGCGAGGAGGAGTGGTCCCTGATGGTCGACGTGGACCTCTCCGGTGCCTGGCGGGTGATCCGCGAGGTCGGCAAGGCGATGAGCGCCCGGCGCGCCGGAAGCATCGTCAACGTGGCGTCCACCGCGGGGCTCGTGGGCTACCGGCACTTCGCCGGGTACGTCGCCGCCAAGCACGCCGTCGTCGGGCTGACCAAGGCCGCCGCGCTCGACTACGCGCCGACAAAGGTGCGCGTGAACGCGGTCTGCCCCGGGTCGGTGCGCGACGACGCGCAGGCCGAAGGCCGGATGCTCGCCGAGATCGCGCGGGCGCTGGAGGTTCCGGTGCACGAGCACGAGAAGACCTTCGTCGAGGCGCAGCCGATGAACGCGCTGATCGAGCCCGAGGACGTCGCCGCCGCGGTGGTCTTCCTCGCTTCCGACGAGTCCCGGCAGATCACCGGGTCGGTCCTGACCGTGGACGGCGGATTCAGCGTCCGCTGAGTTCGCGTAGGCATCCTTCATCCCTCCCACGCCATCCCTCCAACGACACAACGGCAAGGAGTACCTCCCGTGTCAGGCCCTCTCCACCCCGCGGCCCGCTGCCACGCGGTGCGCGTCCGCTCAGACCGTTCCCCGTACCCGACAGCCCCGCCGGGAGTGTGGATGGACGACGTGCCCGTGCCGGCGGCGGACCCGCTCGCCGAGCGCCGCCGCGCCGCAGAACTCGCCCGCCCGGCCGACGGGCTGCGCAGGGTCCTGCTGCGCTACGCAGACGGCCCCTGCGATCTGATCCTGGTGGCTCCGCGCGACCAGTGGGACCGTACGGCCCTCGGACGACTTGCGGCGGGCGAGTCCGTCGACCCGGACCGCGGCCGCCCCGGCCCCGAGGCGCCCGCGTCCGCGCCCGCTCCCTCCTGGGGACTGGGCGACGACGGCCCCAGCGTCCCTCACCTGTTCGCCCTGGACGACGGGGGCGACGAGACGAGCTGGCTCGCGGCCCTCGCCGTCACCCTGCGCCGCTACGACCCCGAGACCACGCCGGTCGTCGGCACGGACCACGGCACATTCGCCGTGGCGGAGGCCCCGACGCTCGGTGAGCTGAAGCCCTCCCCCGCGGACGGTCCCGTACTCGCCGGTCTACTCTTCGGCGAGGGGGTGCTTCACGGTGCGTATGTGCCCTGTCTCGCACCGCCGTTCCCGCTCACTCTGTCGGTCTTCAGGGACGCCGACGGCTGGCGGCTGCGCTGCGACCACCTCGGCGGCCACGTCTCCACGGAGATCGCCGCACAGTTCACCCGGCACCTCATACGGGTGCACCAGCACATCATCAGCTCCCCCCAGACCGCGGTCGACGACGTCGGCCTGCTGGACGACGCCGAGCACGACCGTGTCGCGGCACTCGGCCGTCCGTCCCGCCGCATGATCACCATCCCGGTGACGGTGCCCTCGGCGTTCGCGCGGATCGCGGCGGCGACACCCGACCGCATCGCCGTGACCGAGGGCGGCGCGGGCCTGACCTACCGCGAGCTCGACGAGCGGTCCACCCTGTTGGCACACGGCCTGCGCCACCGCGGCGTCACGCCCGGCGACCGGGTGGGCGTGTGTCTGGAGCGCACCGCCGAACTCGTCGTCACCCTGCTCGCCGTACTGAAGGCCGGCGCGACCTACGTGCCCGTCGACCCCGCCTACCCGGCGGACCGCATCGCCCACACGGCGCGGGACGCGAGTTTGGGCGTGGTGATCACCCGGCTGCCCGGGTTCCCGGACGTCGCGGGCTGCCTGCCCATGACGCCGGACGAACTGCTCGAAACGGCCGCGGAACATGGCGAAGTCCGCCTCCCGGGAACCGCCGTCGCCCCGGACGCCACCGCCTACGTCATCTACACGTCCGGCTCCACCGGTCGCCCCAAGGGTGTCGAGGTACCGCACCGGAACGTGATCGCCCTGATCGACGCCACTCGCGACGAGTACGGGTTGGGGACCGACGACGTGTGGACCTGGTTCCACTCCAGCGCCTTCGACTTCTCGGTATGGGAGATCTGGGGCTGTCTGCTGACCGGCGGACGACTGGTCGTGGTGCCGTACTTCGTCTCCCGGGAACCCGACCGTTTCCGTGACCTACTGGTGTCCGAGAACATCACTGTGCTCAGCCAGACCCCGTCGGCCTTCGCACAGCTGTTGGACGTGGACCACACCCGGGTCGCGGTCCGGCTGGTCGTCTTCGGCGGCGAACCGCTCGACGCGCGCATGCTGCTGCCCTGGTTCGACCGACACCCCGAGTCGGTCTGCCGACTGGTGAACATGTTCGGGATCACCGAGACGACGGTCCACGTGACCGAGCAGACCCTCACCCGGCGACTGGCACTCGCCGCCACCCGCTCCGTCGGGCGTGCGCTGCCCGGCTGGCACCTGTACGTGACGGACCCGGCCGGTCGGCTGCTGCCGCCCGGGGTGGCGGGCGAGATCTGCGTCGGCGGCGCCGGGGTCGCGCTCGGCTACCTCGGCCAGGAGGAACTGACCGCCAGGCGCTTCGTTCCCGACCCCTTCACCGGAGGCACCATGTACCGCAGCGGCGATCTGGGACGCCTCCGCCCGGACGGCCGTCTCGAACACCTTGGGCGGATCGACAGCCAGGTCAAGATCCGCGGCTTCCGGATCGAGCTGGAGGAGATCCGCGCGGTCCTGCTGGAGGATCCGGACGTGCGGACGGCGGCCGTAGTGGTCCATCGCGACGACCCGGACGACGCCGCCACGGCCAGGATCGACGCCTACGTGGTCCTCTCCGCCGGCGACCTCGCCGCCGTCCGCAAACGGGCCGCGGGCATCCTGCCCGACTACACGCTCCCCGCCACGGTCACCGCCCTGGACACACTCCCGCTGACGGCCAACGGCAAACTCGACACGGCAAGGCTCCCCACACCCCCGGTGCCCACTGCTCCGGCCCGGGACACCGCTCCGGTCACCGCCGACAACGACCTCACCGATCAGTTGCAGGACATCTGGAGCAAGGTGCTGGGCGTGCCGGTCGGCCTGGACGACGACTTCTTCGAACTGGGCGGCAACTCCCTGTTCGCCGTCCGCATCGGCGCCGCACTGCGCGCGCGTGGCCTGCCCTCACTACGGCTGCGGGAGCTGTACCGCCACCCGACCATTCGTGAGACCGCCGTGAGCCTCGCGCCTTCGGACAGCCGACCCAACTGCGGCTGACGCGGAATCGGCAGTGCCACCACTTGTACCGCCACCAGACCAAGAATTTGCAGGAGTGCGGGCTTGCGGCGATGCGTCTTCCAGCCCGCACAGTCCGGGCGACACAGATACCCATATAGGGGGTATAAACGGTTAGTTGACCGACCAAGATCGTCCCACATGCCTCCCCCAAAATGCCTGACGCCCCATCAGGGCGACCGAAAAGCCCAGGTCACAGGGGTGCAACCTGCGACAGAGCGGGAGTCTTCTAAGCACGCGCTCCTTCCGCCTTCAGCGAAGGGTCAACACAGACCACCGTCCAGACGGCGCTTCGACACCCTGGGCCGGGACCGATGGGCGACGAACGGAAGCCGTGACCTGCTCCACGGCGGCGATGTCGACGCAATCATTCTGGTCAACGGGGTTCGACTGTCATACCGAGGTTTTAGTTAGCGCGGCCATGACCGCTTGGCCTGCGTCACCGCACCATCGGGTGAGCCTCGCGTGGGTGGTGATGACTCCTTCTCGTACTGACCCGCCGCCGCGCCGACATCAGGACCCGGCGGCCGCCGCGCCGACGACAGCGCATGACCGGCACCGGGGACCGCTCCGTCGTCGCCCACCATTCCAGCTCACTCTCGGCATCCTGGAGGAACTGTCCGAACAGGGCGTGACAGATGGCGTGAAGGTGCTCGGGGTGCGTGCTTCGGGTGTCCTCTGTGTGCGTGGCGGGCGTCCACCGGAGACAGGCTCGTTGTGCGAACGATAGCACTAGCATGCGAACATTCCCAGAGAGCATCACCTGCCACCACTAGCCTTGAACGGAGATGCACCTCCCCCTTGACACAGAGACGGACGCTTCGCACCATTGCGCTATCGTTAGCACTCCGGGGTGCGGCGGGCGAGCAACCCTCGTGTCGCCCTTCGTCCCCGGATTCCCTCGCCGGCCCGGCCGCGTACGACGAAGAGAGCCGTACGACACTTCGCTCGCTCCCGGTCCCACCGGCACACCGATCTGAGTGCCGCACCGCGGTTTCGCCCGCACCTCTGGGGGCTGCCCCTCGCAGCGAGGAGGTCCGTACCGCGATGGCAGGCACGGATCCCGCACCACCTCGATCGTCCGAACTTCGAAAGGTTCCACCGCAATGACAGACGCGCGGATCGCCAAGCTCTACGGCCGCAGGGTGTGGGACTCACGCGGTCGGCCGACCGTCGAGGTCGAGGTCCACCTCGCGGACGGCGCGGTCGGGCGGGCCATCGCACCGGCGGGGGCCTCGACGGGCCAGGGCGAGGCGCTGGACCTGCGCGACGGCGGCGACCGCTTCGGCGGCCTCGACGTCCGACGTGCGGTGGGCTCGGTGAACCAGGAGATCGCACCGGCTCTCCTGGACCGCGACGCCAGCGATCAGGAAGCCGTGGACCGGCTTCTGGTGGACCTCGACGGAACCACCGACCGCGGCCGCCTCGGCGGCAACGCGATCGTGGCCACGTCCATGGCCGTCCTGCACGCCACCGCCGCATCGGCGGGGCTACCCCTGTGGCAGCACCTGGCCGGCGGGCGACCCATCCGCATCCCGCTGCCCGAGATCCAGATCTTCGGCGGCGGCGCCCACGCGGACCGTCGCCTCGACGTCCAGGACTTCATGGTGGTCTGCCCCGCGGCACGGAGCTTCTGCGAGGCCCTGGACTGGACGGCGGAGATCTACCGGGCCGCCGGCAGCCTGATGCGCAAGGCAGGCAAGGCCCAGGGCGTGGCCGACGAGGGCGGCTTCTGGCCTGCCTTCGACTCCAACGAGGAGGCGCTCAAGACGCTGACCCTCGCCATCGAGACCGCGGGCTTCGCTCCCTCGGCCCAGGTCGGCATTTCGCTGGACGTCGCGGCCTCGCAGTTCGGCAGCGGCGGACACTACACACTGGCGCTCGACGACCGCACACTGGACACGACGGCGCTGATCGACATGCTGGGCGGCTGGATCGAGCAGTACCCGATCCTGTCCATCGAGGACCCGGTGGGCGAGGACGACCACGAGGGCATGAGGGAGTTCACCCGGCGCTACGGCCACCGCTGCCAGGTGATCGGCGACGACTACCTGGTCACCAACGCCAAGCGGGTCGAGGCCGCGGCCACCACCAGTGCGGTGAACGCCGTCCTCGTCAAACCGAACCAGGCCGGCACCATCACAGAAGCCCACCAGGCTCTGCGCGCCGGAAAGGACGCCGGCTTCGGCACCATCGTCTCGGCCCGGTCGGGGGAAACCGAGGACACCACCATCGCCCATCTGAGCGTCGGCTGGGACGCGGGCCAGCTGAAAGTGGGCTCGTTCACCCGCTCCGAGCGAATGGCTAAGTGGAACGAGGTTCTGCGTATCGAGGAGTCTCTCGGCGATGCCGCGGAATTCAGCGGCTGGTCCGCATTCACCTTCACCGATTCCGGGCCCTCCACAACCGGGTCGTAAAACAGCCCAGAAGTATTACAGTCACCGAAATCCAGAGCCGAACCGAGCCCGGAGACCAGCATGCTGCCACCCGTCAATCTGCGCCCGAGTTTCAACATCACCCGAACCAGCCATGTGCGTCTCACGGTGGCGGATCTGGCCGTAAGCCGGAACTTCTATGTGAACGTGCTGGGGCTGGTCGTCAGCGACGAGGACGAGCGCACCTGCTACCTGCGCGGCCTGGCCGAAGCCTGTCACCACAGCCTCGTCCTGGAGCAGGACGAGGAAGGAGCCGGCGCCTGCCGGAGGATCGGTTTCCGGGTGTTCTTCGACGAGGACCTCGACCTCGCCCACGCATGGTTCCGTGAGCGGGGCCTGACCGCCGAGTGGGTCGACGCCCCGTACCAGGGCCGCACCCTGCACGTCGCCGACCCGATCGGCACGCCGCTGGAACTGTGCGCACACATGGAGACCCGACCGCGCCTGCACATCGACTTCGAGCACTACAAGGGTGCCCACGCACAACGGCTGGACCACTTCCAGACCTTCGCGCCGAACACCTACGAGCTGTGCGCGTTCTACGGCGAGCTCGGCTTCCGCAACTCGGAGTACCTGGCACACGGAGACAAACTGCTGGGCGCGTTCATGTACCGCAAGGGCACCTGCCTCGACCTCGCGATCGTCGAGAACACCGGGCCCGCCCTCCACCACTTCGCCTACACCGTCTCCGAGAGCCGCGACATCTTCACCGCCTGCGACTGGGCGGGCATCCAGGGCTACGGCGACGGCGTGGAGCGGGGCCCGGGACGTCACGGTCCGGGCGGCATGCTCTTCACCTACCTCCGCGACCCCGACGGGCACCGGGTGGAGGTCTTCAACAGCCACTACCAGACGATCGACACCGAGATCGAGCCCGTGCGCTGGGACGCCGGATCGCTGAGCACCAACGCCCGCTGGGGCCTCCCGGCCCTGGAGAAGTGGTACTTCGAGGC
>CAMLJW010000095.1 GCA_946480485.1 uncultured Streptomyces sp.
GAAGACCACGAAGGCGGCACCGTCCTCGGCGTCTACACGTCGAAGGAAGCCGCCAAAGGCCCGTTCGTTGAAGCCGCCCACCGGATCCCCTTCGACCTCGACAACGCGTGGCAGGACGAACAGAGCGGCGCGGTCCACGCCCACGGCGGCTGCGACTGGATATCCCTCGAACCACACCCGCTCATCGGCCACCAGCAGCTCACCTGACCCCGCACAACGTCGAAGGCCCGCCCGGAGCCCACCGGACGGGCCTTCACCACGCGCACTCACACCACCAGTTGCACGCCCTCGTTACCATCAAACCACGACAGACGGTAACCAGCAGCAGGAAGGGCGGGCCATGGCAAACCCCAACCAACACGCCCGCGACGGCCACGGCCACTACATCCGCACCCCCCAAACCGCCGAACGCGACGCCCGCGCCGCCGAACTCCGCGCCCAAGGCTGGACCTTCCAACAAATCGCCGACGAACTCGGCTACAGCGACAAAGCAACCGCCCGGCTCGCCGTGCAACGCGCCCTCCGCGACATCGTCGCAACCCCCGGCAAAGCACTCGTCGAACTCGAAGTCACCCGCCTCGAAAGCCTCTACGACGAAGTCCTCAACATCTTCCAACGCGACCACCTCCTCGTCTCCCACGGCCACGTAGTCCACGACGACGACGGCCAGCCCATCATCGACGACGAGATGAAACTCAAAGCCTTCGACCGGCTCCTCCGTGGCCGCGAAAGCTTCCGCAAGCTCCTCGGCCTCGACGCCCCCAACCGCGTCAGCGTCGAAGCGGAACAGCTCGGCCGCGAGATCAGCCGACTCCTCGACTCCGCCCTCGGCCCAGACGACGACCGTGACGACCCCGACGCGTGAAGCCGTCCGCCACCAGATCGAGCAACTGGTGCGCGCCGGCGACACCAAGGCCCTGAAGCAGATCCGCGACCAGCTGCAGCGCAAGAGCGACCGCCGCAGTTTGAAGGAGCGGGCCCGTCTCTACGCCCACAACCCCGTCGGATGGGTCACCGAGCGGCTGAAGCAGATCGTCTGGTCGAAGCAGAGCGAGATCATGCTGTCGATCCGCGACAACCGGCGCACCGCCGTACGCAGCTGTCACGGCGTAGGGAAAAGCCACACCGCGTCGCTGGTGGCTGCCTGGTGGCTCGACACCCACCCGCCCGGCGAGGCGTTCGTCGTCACCTCTGCCCCGACCTTCGCACAGGTCCGCGCGATCCTGTGGCGGTACATCCGGCGCACCCACCGCCGTGGCAAGCTCGCCGGCCGGGTCAATCAGACCGAGTGGCACATCGATGACGAGCTGGTGGCGTTCGGGCGGAAGCCCGCCGACCACGACGAGTCCGCGTTCCAGGGCATCCACGCCCGCTATGTCCTCGTGATCCTCGACGAGGCGTGCGGCATTCCTGAGCAACTGTGGATTGCAGCGGACGCTTTGACGACGAACGCGGACTGCCGGATCCTCGCGATCGGCAACCCCGACAACCCAAGCTCCCACTTTCGGAAGGTATGCCAGCCCGGGAGTGGCTGGCACGTCATCGGCATCTCAGCGTTCGAGTCCCCCAACCTCACTGGCGAGAAAGTCCCCGAGGACGTCGCGCAGGCCCTCGTCGGCAGGGAGTGGGTTGAGGAGAAAGCCCGCGAGTGGGGCGAGGACAACCCGCTCTACAAGTCCAAGGTCCTCGGCGAGTTCAGCGAGGACGCCCCGAACAAGGTCGTTCGCGCGAGCGACATCGCGCGCTGCCGCATCGACCCCGAGAAGAAGCTCACCGCCGAGGAGCTCCAGCCGGTGGAGCTTGGCGTGGACGTCGGCGGCGGCGGAGACGAGACCGTGATCCGTGAACGCCGCGGCCGGCGTGCGGGCCGGGAGTGGCGGGCGCACACCGATCGGCCGGAGAAGATCGCGCCGCTCGTGTTGCAGGCGCTGAAGGAGTCCGGTGCCACGGCGGTGAAGGTCGACAGTATCGGTATCGGCTTCGGTGTGATCGGTGAGCTGCGGAACCTTGCGGGCCAGGGCAAGCACAGTGCGCGGATCATCGGCGTCAACGTGGGCGAGAAGTCCAGCCAGCCGGACAAGTTCAAGAATCTGCGGGCGGAGATCTGGTGGGAGATCGGCCGCGGGCTGTCAGAGCGTCAAGGCTGGGATCTGTCGGGGATGGAGAACGGGGACACGACGGTGGCGCAGCTGCTGGAGCCGCTGTGGGAGGTCGATGCGCAGGGCCGGATTTTTGTGGAGCCGAAGGATGAGATCAGGAAGCGGCTTGGCAGATCACCGGATAACGCGGATGCCCTTCTGCTGGCGTACTACGTCGGGGCGCGTACGCGGGTGCGGTGGCTGTCGTGATCGTCTGCTGCTAGCCCCGGTAGCGCCCGGGCATGGACAATACGTGTGAGCCCGACCCTGACATCGGAGGACCGTGGTGAAGCAGACCATCGCCCGACTCGCCGCGGCCCGCCCACGCCTCAACACCGCCGCGACCGCTATCGCTGAGGCCCGTGCTGGCCTCTACACCACCGCAGGGTTCGCCTGCGGCACCGCATCAGCGTGGGTCACCTGGGGTGTCGGCGCGGGTCTTGCCGGGGCCAGCCTGTCGCTGCTGCTGATGGGTGTCCTGTCGGAGAAGGAGGCGACCCGATGAGGTCTCTACGAGCGTTGAGGAACAAGGCGCCCGTCCCGTACGTGTCGTCTCGGAACCTGTCGATTCCGTGGCGGGCTCCGTCCGGGGCTGAGGCGCAGATGCGGGCGATGGGCAGTGTGGGAACGCTGTTCTCCATCGTCAACCGCACCTCGAATGCGACCGCGCTGGTCGACTGGAAGCTGTACCGCAAGGCCGCATCGGGCCTGCCGGAGGACCGGGTCGAGGTCACGCAGCATGCGATCCTCGACCTGTGGGAGAAGCCGAACCGGTTCTTCACCCGGCAGGAGCTGGTGGAGACGGTCCAGCAGCACATCGACCTGACCGGTGAGGGCTGGCTCGTCATCGGCCGTAACCCGCGCTCCCCGATGCCGCTGGAACTGTGGCCGGTACGCCCGGACCGTATCCAGCCCGTCCCGCATCCCACCGATTTCATATCCGGCTACCTGTACACGGGCCCGGACGGCCGGGAGATCGCGCTGCGGGTTGAGGACGTTATTCAGATCCGCATGCCCAACCCCCTTGACCCCTACCGGGGGATGGGGCCGGTGCAGTCGATCCTCACCGAACTCGACGCGTCCAGGTACAGCGCCGAGTGGAACCGCAACTTCTTCATGAACTCCGCGGAGCCCGGCGGGATCATCGAACTCCCCTCCGTGCTCTCCGACCCCGAATGGGACCAGCTCCAGGCCCGCTGGAACGAGCAGCACAAAGGTGTTGCCAACGCCCACCGTGTGGCGTTCATCGAGCACGGCACGTGGAAAGACCGCAAGTACACCCAGCGCGACATGCAGTTCGCCGAACTCCGGCAGGTGTCCCGCGATGTGATCCGCGAAGCATTCGGCGCACCGGCGTTCGTGTTGGGTGAGGTCGGGGACGTCAACCGGGCGACCGCTGAGGCATCGAAGGTGTTGTTCGCGGAGCAGTTGACGGTGCCGCGGCTGGAGCGCTGGAAGGGCGCTCTGATGAATGATCTGCTGCCGCTGTACGGGCTGGACGCGGCACGCATGCTGGAGTTCGACTACTGCGACCCCGTACCCCCCGACGCCGCAGCCCGGAACGCGGAGCTGAAGACGAAAGCCGAAGCCGCGAAGCTGTTCGTTGATGCGGGCTGGTACGCGCCCGATGTGGCTGCCGCGCTGGAGCTGCCCGAGATGGCGTTCGGGCAGCCCGGCGCGGACCAAGACCGAGAGCTCCTCGTCTCGCTGGTGACGAAGGCACCCACGCTCGCGCCGGTGATTCTGCCGATGCTCGGCTTCACCGTCCCCCAGCAGGCCGCCCCCGCGCCGCCGGCCCCGGCCCCTGCGGCTCCGGCCGCACGCCTAGACCTGCACCACCACGTGCCGTTCACGCCCGCGCCGCGGCAGTTGCCGTCGTACAACACGGTCGTGGCCGCGCCGCGCCGAGCCCTGCTGACGGCCGCGGCCTCCGAGTCGGAGTTGGATGCGGTGCGCGTGCAGCACGAGGAGGCACTCGCCGAGCTGTTGGAGGCGTGGGGGCCTGTGGCGGAGGCGCAGATTGAGGCGCTCGCCGAGCAGATCGAGACGGCCGTTGATGCGGGTGATACGGAGGCTCTGGCTGCGCTCACGGTCGACGCGGATGCTTCAGCGGGTGTTCTGCGGCGGGCGCTCGGTGAGATGGCCGAGAGCGCTGCCGTGCAGATGGCTGTGGAAGCGGGCGAGCAGGGTGTGAAGGTGCGTCCGCCGAAGGTCGACGAGGGCCTGCGGAACGCGTTCGGTTCCGAGTTGATCGAGATCGCTGCTGCGACCGCCGCGCTGCTGGCGGCGGACACTGCGGGTTCGGCGGGGCGCGAGGCGCTGCGCCTACTGGTTCCGGGGGTGCGTGGCTCGGAGGTCGCGGAGAAGGTCGGCGGGTTCCTGCGCGGGCTCAAGAACTGGTTCCGCCGCGACCAGCTCTGCGGGGCACTGCACCGGGCGCAGAACACGGGCCGCATGGCGACGCTCGCTGCCGCGCCGAAGGCCCGCTATTTCGCCACAGAACGTAACGACTCGAACCGGTGTCAGCCGTGTACGGACATCGACGGCACGGAGTTCGAGGACCTCGACGCCGTGCGCGCCGTGTACGGGGCGGGTGGTTACCAGGACTGCGAGGGCGGCATCCGCTGCCGGGGCACCGTCACTGCGGTCTGGGAGTGAGCTATTTCCGGACGCCAGGCTCAGGGTTGATGAGCACGTGGGTCAAGGTGTAGGCCATGGCGCACCAGACTGCGGTGATCGCCGCTGACCCGGTCCAGCCCCATCGTGCTCCGAAGTAGGCCCACGGGAAGACGACGATCCCTGCAATCAGCGCCGCGATGAAGGGCTTCACCAGGACACCACCCTCGGCGGGATGCCGTCCGCGCCCTGGTCCTCCTTGTGCGACCACACTGTGATGTTCGTGAAGCCCTGCGCCTTCAGATGCACCTCCAGTTCTTCCGAATGGCCGTAGTTCCAACCGATCCACAAGGCCGCACTGGACGCGTACTTGTTCCCGCCCTGGACCAGGTTGATGTCGATGTCTTTGCGGTCGAGAGAGAGCACGGGAATCGGGTTGTCAGGGTGAAGCCCGATGAAGGCGCGGACGGCTTCGGCGACCTTGGGTGCGGTCTCCTCGGCGAAGGCGTCTTCGGTGTCGCCGATGATGATGAAAAGGTCGGTCACGTAGCTCATGGCGCAGGCTTCCTGTGCTCGGCAAGGATGGATGGGCATCGGCCTTGGCTGCACTCGTACGAGCAGCAGGTGAGGGCGAGGCAGCGGCCTGGGCGGCAGTGCTCCGACAGCGGGCGCGGCAACGGGTCTGCTGCCACAGGGCGGGGCTCGGGCTCGTCGCGGCAGCCACACAGGCACGACGGGTCGTCGTCGCGGTGCGGGATCAGCTCACCCCAACGACTCACGGCTGCGGCCTCTCGTCAGCGAGGGCCCACATCGGCCAGTGCTCCGGCGGCTCCACGACAAGCGGCACCGTACGGTCTTCCGACGCGGCACCGTCCTGGCCATCCACGTGGTACCTGGCGCCGTCGAGAGTGCGCAGGTAGGCCCGACATCGGATCACGTGCCCGCCCGGGCCGTCCTCGACGGTCAGGTTGTGGTCGGTGGATACGTCGTCGGGTTCGATGCCGTTCGCCGCTACCCACGCTGAGATCTCTTCGGCGCGGCCTTGTGCGATGTGCAGGGGCCACAGGGTCTTGTTGCTGATCAGGCGGCGGCTCACGGGGTCACCTTCCAGTTGGGTCCGCGCAACGCGGCCGGCACACTGCTTGTGGGCCGCGCGCTGAGGAGTCGGACGAGTGCGTCGAGGCGGACGGGCGGCTTCGGCTCAGGCCGTTCGGGCTCGGGCCGGTCCAGGCTGGCGCGCTGTCCCTCGGTCAGCCCGTACCCCTCGGCGAGGGCGAGCAGGGTCGGGCAGTCGTTGGTGTGGTCGACTTCGTGCCCGTATTCGCTGTCTACGCCGCAGCCATTGCAGGCGTAGGGGTCCCATTTGGTGCCTGCGGGTGCGTGGTGTTCGAGGATCTTCCGGTCGGCGGCACAGCGGCGCAGCACGGCGGCCGGATCATGGAGTGCGATCAGCAGATGCTCGTTCCGCCCGGTCTGAACGAGCGCAACAGGCTGCTCGCTCTCACGGACGGCGCCCTCGGGCGGCTCGATGTTGGTCCGCGAGTACGCGACGATCCGCGCCCACCGCCCGCTTCGGGACGGCTCGATCCGCCACTCGTCGGGGGCGTAACCGCCGGGACTGATGAGGTCGGCGAGCTGCTCGCGGTCGTCGATCTGCTGGGTGATCCAGCCATGCAAGTCAGGCACCGGGCTGCTCCTTGATCCAAGTGGCGGGCTTGAGGGTGAGGCGGCCGTCTGCGCGGTCCCACCAGTACGGCTTGCCGAACAGCCAGACGGTACGCAGGGCGTCAGGGTCCCGGATCACGGCTGCTCCTTCACGGTGAAGTCGAGTTCGTTCCGGAGTCTGCGTAGCCGCTCCCACGGAAGGCATTGCTGCTGGTGCCCCTTCTCGATCGCGGCGCGCATGGCCGGGTCGGGGGACTGGTAGGCGGCGGCGAGGATCCACAGCCAGTCCCGGTCGGTCCAGTCGGTGCTGCCGTGGCAGCAGGTGATCCCGTTCGGGCGTGGTGGCGTCGAGCGTCCTCGGGTGGAGGGGCAGCCGAGTTCGACGAGCGGGTACGAGTAGCGGCCGATCATCAGGTCGCAGTCGGCGTGCTCGGCGATGCCTTCCGCGATGGCGGCCTCAGCGTGCTCGGGGCGTTGGAAGTCGTCTGCGGCGACGATGGCCGGGTCGTGGGAGAGGCAGAGGACACGGTAGGTACTGCTCACGACTGCTCCTTGTGCGGTATGGCGCCGTCGGCGCTGTCGGTCCACACCGTCCGCCCGACCGGGCCACGCGCGCTCGCATGCCAGTACTCGCGATCGTCGTACGCCGACTTGTGCCCGGAGCGGAACGCACACGCATAGCCGTCGTAGCGGTCGAGCCGGGCCGTGCACGGCGGCAGGTCAGCGTGGATGGTGGCGAGGTGTAGGTCCATGGCGCCTGCGGGGTGTGGTTGGTCGCAGTGCGGGCACTCCTCGTAGACCATGCCGGTCCAGTCGGGTGCGGGCGCGCCTGCGGGCACGGTGAGGTCGTCTCGAGTCATGGCTGCTCCTTCAGTCGCCGTTGCGGTCGTCGATGACGTACGCGCCGGTCTCGCTGTCCCAGGACACCGCCAGCACGTTGTCGTCCAAGCCCAGTTCCAGCCGGACGTGCGGGGTGAGGCTGACGCCGTGGGTCTTTGTGATCTCGCTGAGTGCGTCAAGGACGAGGCCGAGCGTGCGGAGTTGCTCGGCGGTCAGGTTCAACGAGGCGCTCACGAAGCCGCCCCACCGTCAGTCGTGGCGGCGGCGACTTCCCGCAGCAGTCGTGCGTACGCCACCCGCTGATCCAGACTCGGTTCCGTCTCCCCCCGCTCCCACCGGGACACCGTCATCTGACTCACCCTGAGCACCCGAGCGAAGTGCTCCAGCGTCACGTGAGCGGCCGCCCGTATCCGGGCCCGCTCCGCAGGCGGAGGGAGCTGCGCCGCACGCACCCGCCCGGCAAGCTCCTCGGCCCGCGCGGCACCATCACCCTGCACAGTGTTTATCTCCATACACCGAGATGATACGCGAATAGGCCACAACATGCATTCAGGTAGCCGGAAATCGCGAAGCGTTCCGTTAGGGAAATGCTAAGCGGGCGATAAAGGAATGCTAGACAGGCGTTACCGCAGGTCAGAAGCGGTACGGGCACCATTTCATAGGGCACAATGGCCGCGACTCGCAATTTCAATCGACGGGCTCAGCGAATACCGCAGGCCCTCGCAGCGGGCGGAAGGGAGTGAGCGTGAGCGGCTACGGCATGAACTGCGTCGGCCCTCTCCTCACCCACGCCCAGAACGCGCCTGACCTGCGAGAACTTCCCCGGAAACCGGGACAGTTGGGGCTGTTCAACCGTAAAATGATCATAAGAGGACCCCGGCGACGGTTGCAGCCGTCCCGGGGCATGGCCGACCTGAGAGAGCAGATCGACGTGACTCACGTTACCCCTGCCTGCGCGCGCCCGACCAGCCAGTATCCCCAGGGACGCACCGGAACGGACGCTGGAGTAGCAGCCCACAGGAACGCTGGCGAGGCAGTATGTGAGACATGCGCTGCTGCGCGCCGCCTGCGTCGAGCCGAACAGAAGGCGAAGGCATCCCCATGCTTCGCCCCCACCGCCGACCATCCGAACGGACGCAAGGGCACCCTGGCGGGCTACAAGGCCCACGTTCAGGCAAGGCAGCGGCCGTGTCCGGAATGCCGCAAGGCGGCCGTCCCTGAGCCCGGTCTCGCGTGCGCGCTTCCGACGATTGAGCACCCCGACGGGCGCACCGGCACCTGCGCCGGATACCAAGTGCACAGGTACCAGGGCGAAGAAGCCTGCGAACCATGCCTGACTGCACACTCGGCTCGCAGCCTCGAACACCTCCACGGTCTCTCAGGTGAAGCCCGCGAACGGTACCTCGCGCGCAACAACGCTGCCGCGAAGAAGTGGCGCACAGAGAACCCCGAGGCGCAGCGGGCGGCGAAACACAAGGTCATCGACCGGAACCGTGCCGCTGTTCTGGAAGCCAAGGACAAGCCCTGCGCTGACTGCGGGATCCACTACCCGTACTACGTCATGGAATTCGACCACCTCGATTCAGGGGTGAAGGAATTCAACATCAGCGCTGGCGTAACTTGCGCGAGCTACGAGCGTCTCATTTCCGAGATCGCCAAGTGCGAAGTCGTCTGTGCCAACTGCCACGCGGAACGCACGTACCAGAGGAGAGAAAGCCGGAGGAGGTCCCGTGCCGAAAGCTCTTAGCAGTCCGCGTCCCGCCATGCCCGGCCCGGACGGGCGACAGGACTGGTACCACATCAAGAACGCTGTGGACGATGGCGGATCTCCAGTCGCGGAGATCCGCATCTATGGGGATATCGGGTCGTGGGGAATTACGGCTGCTCAGTTCGTTGAGGAGCTTTCCGCGATCGATGCCCCGGAAATAAGGCTGAGTCTTTCGAGCCCTGGGGGCGAGGTCTTTGAGGGGTTGGCTGTCCATGCCGCTCTCCGGTCTCACCGCGCGAAGGTCATTGTGCAAGTCGATGCGCTTGCGGCGTCTATCGCTTCGGTGATCGCGATGGCAGGGGACCGAATCATCGTCGCCCCGCATGCACAATTCATGGTACATAACGCTTCCGGAGTAGCCGCAGGTGAAGCCTCCGAGATGCGGGAGTACGCCGACTTCCTCGACCGGCAATCCGAGAATATTGCCGGGGTGTATGCGGAGCGGGCGGGCGGCACGGTCAAGCAGTGGCTCAAGGCCATGGCCGCTGAGACCTGGTATTTCGCCGATGAGGCGGTTGAGGCCGGGCTGGCGGACGAGGTCGGCAAGCCGATGCGGCACGACGAAGAGATGATGCCCGACGACCGGGCGATTGCTGCTGCGTGGGATCTGAACGTCTACAACTACGCGCACACCAGCCGCGAAGACGCCCCAGCCCCCGACCTGCCCGCCGCAGAGCCAGCCGCACCGGAACCCGCCGCGCCCGTACTGCCGGTGTTCGACCCGGCCGCGTTCCGTGCCGCGACCGTGGCCGCGCTCGACCCGATGCCCGACTACCAGCCCGACCACCTCCGCTCACTCATGGCCGGTATCGCAGGCGACGCCCCTGCCGCACCCGAACCCCAGCGCCAAGCCGCACCGTACGTACCCCCGCCCGCCGACACCGCGGCCGAGCCGGACACCGAGACCGTCGCAGTGGGCTGGTTCCGCAGCCTGTTCACCGCCACCGCCAACGACGCCCCCGCCGCGCCACCCCCAGCCACCCCCGCGCCCACGGCCGAAGCACCGCAGACGGTGTATGTGCCCGAACCGCCGCCGCCCGCCGACGAGGTCGCCGTCGACTACATGCGCACCCTCATGGCGAACGCCGCCCAGAACCTTGCCGCCCCCGAACAGGCTGCGGCACCCGGCCCGGCACCCGCCGAGCCGAACCCGGCAATCGACAGAGCCAGCTTCGAACGCAGCCTCAAGGAGGCACGCTTGTGAATACCGCAACGATCCAGAGGCAGCGCGAGAGCATCCGGTCGGGCATGCGCCACCGCATGATCCTCCGCGCGGGACTCGACCCGCGAACGGTCGGCAAGGCGTACAACCGGGTCGCCGAACCGCCGGCCCCGGCCGGCGGCATGGACCCCGACCGGCTCGCCATCCCGACCGGGCAGGCGGAGCTGGAGGCGATGCTCACCGACTCCGCGAAGATGCAGAAGGTGTTCGCCGACCGCAACGGCGCGTTCGGTGAGTTCGTCACCAACTATGCGCGCGCCGTCCACAACCGCGACCTCAGCATCGCGACGCAGGTCAAGGAGCAGACGGAGCAGATCCTCGCGAACTGGCTTCGGGAGAACCAGCCCGAGGGCGTCGACCGTATCGACCTCACGCCGAAGGCCGTCGTGCAGACCGGGAACGCCCGGAACCACCTGCACAACCCGAAGGCGATGGGCGCTGTCCTGGACCGCGAGTTCAAGAACTCGGCGGAGTACTTCCAGACGATCTGGCACAACGCGAACCGCACAGCGGACATGCAGGCCAAGCTGTCCCGCGTCCGTAACGCTTTCAGCTCGACGGTTCCAAGTGAGGGTGGGTTCCTGATTCCGGAGACGCTCCGGTCGGAGATGCTCGCCGTCGCCCTGGAGTCGTCCGTCGTCCGGCAGCGCGCCCGCGTCATCCCCATGGAAACCCTGCGGGTGCCGTTCCCTGCGATCGACTCCACCAGCAACGTCAGCTCCGTGTACGGCGGTGTCGTCGGCTACTGGACCGAGGAAGGCGCCGCGCTCACCGCGTCGCAGGCGGCGTTCTCCCGGATCGTGCTGGACGCGAAGAAGCTCACCGCGTACACCGAGGTCCCCAACGAGCTCATCTCCGACTCCGCGATCAGCTTCCAGGCGTTCCTCGACCAGATCTTCCCCGAGGCCCTGTCCTTCTACGAGGACCTCGCCTTCCTCAAGGGCTCCGGTGTCGGCGAGCCCCTCGGCGCCCTCGACGCGAACAACGCGGCGACCATCTCCGTCGCCAAGGAATCCAGTCAGGCCGCAGACACGATCGTGTGGGAGAACATCGTCAAGATGTACTCCCGCATGCTGCCCAGCTCGCTGGACCGGGCGGTGTGGGTGTGCTCCATCGACACCTTCCCCGAACTCGCCACCATGGCCCTCAGCGTGGGCACGGGTGGGTCGGCGATCTGGCTCAACAACGGTGTGCAGGGCCCCCCGATGACGATCCTCGGCCGCCCCGTCATCTTCACCGAGAAGGCGCCTGGCCTGCTCGGCGACCTCGGCGACATCTCGTTCGTCGACTTCGGGTTCTACCTCATCGGCGACCGGCAAGTCATGTCCGCCATGAGCTCGCCTCACTTCAAGTTCCAGAACGACCAGACCGCCTACCGCATCATCCAGCGCGTCGACGGCCGGCCCTGGCTCCAGTCCGCGGTGACGCCCCAGAACAACGGCCCGACGCTCAGCCCGTTCGTGCAGCTCGCGGCCCGCGCCTGACACGCCAGCCCGAGCGGGCAGTAACACCCCCGCTCGGGCCCACCCCGCAGAGGCAATCAACCCCCTCAAGGAGGGCAACCCATGGACGCACTCGGCAGGCACTTCGATATCGGACTCTGCGCTCCCCCCGCAGCAACCAACGGCGCCGTCACCGGCAAGCGCATCCACCTCAGCAATTGCGGCGGCGTCACTTTCGTCCTCGTCGCAGGCGTCGCGACAGGCGGCGACGACCTCCAGGTCGACCTCCAGCAGCACACCGCTTCCAGCAGCGGCACCACCGGCGACCTCGATGTCATCACTGACTACTGGATCAAGTCCGCCACCGCCATCGACAACTCCGAGACCTGGACGCACTACACGCAGGCCGCGGCCTCCGAGATCGCGGTCGCCGCGTCGGAGACCACCGACGT
The DNA here is from genome assembly GCA_946480485.1 of uncultured Streptomyces sp. The sequence goes on from CAMLJW010000095.1 coordinate 12,144, forward strand.
TGAGCAGAACATCCTCGTCTTCGAGGTCGAGGCTTCCTCGCTGTCCGACGGCTACGAGTGGGTGTCCGTCAACGTGCCCGACCTCGGTGCCGGCGACAAGACGCTGACTGTGCTGGCCCTCCCGAGGGACCTCAACGTGCAGCGTGCCCCGCACAACCTTCCCGCCCTGCTGACCTGAGAAGGGGACTGAATCATGAGCGTCATACTTCGCCCGAACCAGTTCAACCCCATCTCCCGCGAGCTGACGCAGGGCATCCGCGTGGACCGCGCCACGGACACTCTGCCGCAGAGCACCACCGAAGCGATCTTCAACATCACAGTGGGCCGCGTCCTCGTCATCGGGCTCGTCGGCAAGGTCACGACCGCCATCGGTGCTGGTACGACTCCTGATCTGAAGCTCATCTACAACCCGACAGCGGCAGGAACGAGCTTCGACCTGTGCACTGCGGTGTCGATCGCCTCCGACGCGGTGGGGCAGACGTACTACATCGCAGGCGATGTAGGGACTCCCGGCGCCCTTCTGGTGGCTGGAGCGGTCGGCCAGGCGAACCCGATTTTCGCCAAGCCGCTGCTCCTCGACCTCGGCGACATCGAGATCAATATGGATGAGTCCGTCACGGGGTCGGTGTCCTGGTCGCTGATCTATGTGCCGTGGGATACCGACGCGGAAGTGGCGGCGGCCTGATGTGCGAACTCGTAGTCGAACGCGCCACAGCGAACCTTCCCCAGGCGACCCAATCGGCATTGTTCAGCGTCTCAGGCGGACGGGTTCTGCTCGTTGATCTGCTGGGCGAGGTGACCACCGCGATTCAGAACCAGCCCAACACGACAAAGGTGGTATTCAATCCCACGGTCGGCACAGACAAAGATCTCTGCAGTGGCGCGAGCATCGCCGATGTGGCTGTCGGAACCTACTTCGCCATCGACCCGCAGCCAGCCGCCCTTGGTGGTTTGCAGACCGTGATCAGTTTCGCCTGGTCCAGGCTCGCGCAGCCGATCACTTTGGGGCCCGGCACTGTCGATCTGAACTGCGCGGCATCGAATACGGGCCAAGTCAAGTGGCGGCTGGCATACGTACCGCTCGATCCGGGCGCCAGAGTCGAGGCTGCCTGATGGCGCTGTGGGTGTGTGGCGGGGAGAGCGGCTGCGGGACGAAGTACGCGGTCGGCCTGTTCCGCTGCCCTCGCTGCCACAACACCGCATTTTTCGAGGACGGAGACCCCATGGCGAAGATCAGCCGGTATGGCGGGGCGTCGGACAAGACCCTGCCCGCACCGGAGACCGAAGCCGAGGCTGTCGAGTCCTCGGCGTCCACCCTCGACGTCGAGGAGCCGCTCGACGTCACGGAATACCTGGCGGGCCCACCGGAGCCCGTAGTGGAGGGAGGTGAGGAGCCATCGCCTGGGAGCAGCTCATCAGCATCTACCGAGACGCCGCCGACGAACTCCGAGCCCAGCA
>CAMLJW010000096.1 GCA_946480485.1 uncultured Streptomyces sp.
ATCGTGGTCTGGCAGGTGTTCGGCGCCTCGGCGCTCTCGGCTGCCGTCCTGGCCGGTCTCGCCCTGACCGTGCCCACGGTGCGCGTGAGCACGGACCTCGCCGAGCTGCTGCAGGCGTGTGTGATGGCGCTGACGGCGCAGTACGCCTCGCCGGGCGGGGCGGCCGCGGGTACGGCCGGAGCCGTGCTCGCCCTCGCTGTGCTGGGACGTACGGTCTGGTGCGTCGGGCACGCGGCGGTGCGGATCCACCGCGAGCGGCGCGCGCACCGCGAAGTCCTGGACATGGTCGGCCGGCAGGACACGGCCCGTGGTGTGGTCGTCCTCGATCACGAGGAGCCTGCCGCCTACTGCCTGCCCGGACGCCACCGTCGTACGGTGATCACCACGGGCGCCCTCCGCGCCCTCGACGACGAGCAGCTCGAAGCCGTCCTCGCGCACGAGCGCGCCCACCAGGCCGAGCGGCACGACGCCGTGCTGGCCTGGGCGCAGGCACTGGCCCGCGCGTTTCCCCGCGTCCCCCTGTTCCGTACGGCCGAGGCCGAGATCGCCCGGCTGGTGGAGATGCGCGCCGACGACGTGGCCTCCGCCCGCTCTGGGCGGCTGACCACCGCCGCCGCACTCCTCGCGGTCGCCGGAGGGCGTGCCCCGGCCGTCGCCCTGGCAGCGGGCGGTTCGACCGCCGCCCGGCGAGTGCGCCGCCTCATCGAGCCGCACCGCCCGCTCAGCCGCATGCGCGTCGCGGCCGGTTCGCTGACGGCGGCCGTCGTGCTCGCCGTACCACTGCTGGTCGTCGGCGGACCCGCGGCAGCCGCGACCCAGCTGAACTACTGCCCGGACGGCACCCCCGCCGCGCAGATCACCACCATGCGCTGACCAGTCCCGCAGCACCTCTGACGGGCAGCGGATGAAACGCTGCCGGCTGGACGCCACCACACGCGATAACCTAATCTCCTTAGGAGATAAGGCGCCTGGTAAGGAAGTGGACAGATCTCAGCCGGGCACACGGCACTCAGACGTGCACCGAACCGCCTCCCCCAGACCTGAACGGACAAGGAGTCCTTCCATGGAAAACCTGCTCTACGTCCTCCCGGCACTCGCCTGCCCGATCGGCATGGGGCTGACGATGTGGTTCATGATGCGCTCCAAGCCCGGTGCGCAGACCGACTCCGCCCCGGACCGCCAGGAGCTGACCCGCCTCCGCAAGGAGATCGACGCCCTGCGCGGCGAGCAGGAATCGCACCGCACCACCCCGCAGGACCGGCTGGCATGATCGGCATCTGGCTTCCGCTCGCCGCGACCGTGCTCGCCGCGGCCCTGACCTGGTGGTTCTGCGTACGCCCCATGGTCAGGAACCGCTCCTGCCACGGTGCTCGGGCAGCAGCGGGCGACCCCGAGTTCCAGGAGGAGCTGCGGCGCGCTCGTGAGGAAGTCCGGCGGCTGCGCGAACAGGCCACCCCGCCTGCCACACCTGCCAAGGGACCGGAGATCCTCGACAGGTGACCTCTTGTGCCCCGGCGGTCCGGCGCTCCGCCGTCGCGATCGGCTCGCTCGTCTCCCTTGTGCTGACCCTACTGCTGAGTACTGCCAGCCCCGCGTCCGCGCATGCCACCCTGCTGTTCACCAGCCCAGCCGCCGACGCCACGGTGGCCGACTCGCCGAAGTCGCTGCTCCTGGTCTTCGCCCAGCCGATCAGCCTGAACGGCAGCTCGGTACGCGTCGAGCCCGCGACGCGCCTGGGTGCTGCCACGCTCAGCCAGGGCAACCAAGCGGTCACCATCCCCGTTCGCACCACCCTGCCCGAGGGCGTGCACACCGTCGACTGGCAGGTCACCGCCCGCGACGGCGACGTGATGACCGGCAGTTACCGCTTCGCCGTCGGCCCCCGCACGCTCGCCCTCGCCTCGGGCCAGACGACGGCCGCCAAGGACGCCACGCCCACCACCATCCTGCGCTGGCTGCTCTTCGCGGCCCTCGCGATCGCGCTCGGCGAGGTGGCCGGGCGACGCCTCACCGAGCGTCTCTCCGACGCCCCTGCCCGGTGCCCACGCTCCTGGGCGCTGCCCGTCACGATCGCCGGCACGGCCACCGCGCTCGCCCTGGCTGCCCTGCAACTGGGGGACGGCTCCCTGTCCACCCTCACCGACACGCGGCCCGGCGTCCTCGCCATCGTCGAGGTCGCGGGTTTCGGCCTCGCCGCGCTGGCCGTGCTGCTACGCCGCCGGGCCTGGGCGATCCCCCCGCTCGCCGCCGTCCTCGTCGCCGAGGCGCTGCGCGCCCACCCTCAGGCCGAGCAGTCCGTGGCGGGGCCGCTGCTGACCTTCGTCCACCTCGCGGCGGCGGCCGCGTGGGCCGGAACACTTCTCCATGTCCTGCGCTCCCTGGCCACATGGCGCGGCGAACACGCCCCCGTACGCTCCTTGCTGCTCTCCTACGCCCGCCTCGCCGCCTGGTTGTTCGCCGCCGTTGTCGTCACAGGGCTGATCTCCACGCTGCTCCTCGTCCCACTCGACGACCTCGCCACCACGACGTATGGACAGGTCCTGCTCGTCAAGATCTTCCTGGTCGCGGTCGTCGCAGGTCTGGCTCTCGCCGCCCGCCGCAGCCTGCGCCGGAAGGGGACGGGATCACCTCAGCGCCCGGCCCGCGCCGAGAACGGCCTGCTCGCTGTCGTCCTCGCGTTCTCCGCCACTCTCACCGTGCTGTCCGTCCCCGCCGACGCCGACCGGCCCCTCCCCTTCGCACCACCGCTCGACGGCCCCGTCGTGCCCGCGGGCGCGCGTGCCGGGGAGATCGGCATCAGCGCCCGGGCTGCGGCCGGCTGGCTCGTCATCGACCTGACCGCACCGCAGATCAGCGGGAGCGAGAAGCAGTCGTACGCCCTGAAGGCCACGCTCGCCGACCCGCGCGGAGACCGGCGGGCCCTGAAGCTCCGCGGCTGCGGCACCGGCTGCTTCTACACCCCGATGACCTGGCGGAAGGGCACCAGCCGCCTCACCCTCACCGCTTCGGCGGGCGAGGAATGGGCCGACGGCCGCGCGGGTCTCTCCGTCACCTGGCCGCCCCGCCCGGACACGACCCTCCTGCGCGAGACCGTCGCCGCCATGGCGAAGGTCCCGAGCTTCACCCTCCACGAACTCGTCACCAGCAACACCGCCCGCGGGCTCGGCGACCTCAGGAAGCTTCCGGTCACGGGGAAGGAGTTCCTCGCCTCGGAGCCGTACGGCAGCGGCACCGACCCCGTGATCACCCGCCTCCCCGACGAGAACGGCCACGCCGCCTGGCCCTGGCCTACCCCGCCGAACACACCCAGCTCGACCTCACCGTGGACGAGGACAGCCGGATCCTCCACGCGGGTTTTCGGCGAGCGGCAGGCCCGGGCGGACGTCCTCGGCGATCACGCCGCCCTGCACGTTCACCGCGTCCGGCACCAGCTCACCGGCGAGCGCGAGGCGCACCGACTTGGCGACCGCGATGCCCGCCTTCTCCTGCGCCTCGTCCGTCGAGGCGCCGAGGTGCGGGGTGCACACGACCTGGTCGAACTGGAAGAGCGCGGAGTCCGTACAGGGCTCCTGCGTGTACACGTCCAGGCCCGCGCCGGCGACCCGGCCCTCCTTCAGCGCGTTGAACAGCGCCTGCTCGTCGACGATCCCGCCCCGCGCGGCATTGACGATCCGGACGTGCGGCTGAACTTTTGTGCAGCGCCTCCTCGCCGATCAGGCCCAGCGTCTCCGGTGTCTTCGGCAGGTGCACGGTGATGAAGTCCGAGACCTCGAGCAGTTCGTCCAGTGAGAGCAGCTTGACGCCCATCTGCGCGGCCAGCGCGGGCCGTACGTACGGGTCGTAGGCGACGATTTTCATGCCGAAGGCGGACATGCGCTGGGCGACCAGGACACCGATGCGGCCGAGGCCGACGACGCCGAGGGTCTTCTCGCTCAACTCCACGCCCGTGTACTTGCTGCGCTTCCACTCGCCGTTCTTCAGCGCGGCGCTGGCCTGCGGAATGCTGCGGGCCGTGGCGATCAGCAGGCCGCAGGCGAGCTCGGCGGCCGTGACGATGTTGGACGTGGGGGCGTTGACGACCATCACGGCGGCCTTGGTGGCGGCGGATACGTCGACGTTGTCCAGGCCGACACCGGCGCGGGCGACGACTTTCAGTTTCTTGGCCGCGGCGATGGCCTCGGCATCGACCTTGGTCGCGCTGCGCACGAGGATCGCGTCGACGTCGGCGATCGCCGGGAGGAGCTCGGCTCGGTCGGCGCCGTTGCAGTGCCGGATCTCAAAATCCGGCCCGAGTGCGTCAACGGTGGCGGGCGACAACTCTTCAGCGATCAGTACAGCAGGTTTCGAACTCACGGTGGTCTTCAGTCCTTACCTATTCCTTCGCGGACGGCCGTCTCGGCGGCCGAAGGCGGTGGCGAATGGCGATGTGGTTCTGCGGGTGCTGGAGTAGTGCGGCCGGCATGGAGACGTGACGCGCCGCGCCCGCGCACGGGGCGACGGCGGCGTGATGCGCGAGTACGTCCTGACGGCAGGTGACGTGCCGGGCCAGGTGCCGTCGGCACGGGCGAGCGCCCGGCGGTGCTTGTGTCCGTGGGCGCACACGCCGGCGCAACGCGCCCAACGATCGGCATGGGCGTGGCCGGCTGGAGGGGACGGAACCGAACTCGTCCGCCCCCGCCAGCACAGGACGTCGTGTTACGCGGTCGCAGGCTCTGGCTGCGCCTCGCGCACCGGTGGTGCGAGGCGGCCTGTGCGGTGCAGCCCGTAGAGGGCGGCAGCACAGGCGAGACCGAGTGCGAACAGCGCCACCCACGGCAGCGCGGACATACCGGCGGCCCGGGCGGCGTCGAGCGCAGCACCCGTCAGCAGGTTTCCGAGGGTGATGCCGATGCCGCAGATGGTGTTGTACAGCCCGTAGTGGGTGGCGACGAGGCGGTTGCCGGAGAGCCGGACGATGGTGTCCATCTCGAAGGGGTACGCGATCATCGTGCCGATCGCGAGGAGCAGCGCGGAGAGTGCCGGCGGCACGGCCGCAAGCAGCCACAGCGCCACCCCGCCGTCCGGTACCGGGACCACCGTGGCCACCAGCAGCGGAACAAACCCCAGCCCCATGGTCAGCAGCCCCCAGGTCAGTGCGCGGCCCGGTTCCATGCGGGCCTTGCACCAGGCGGTCACCTTGGTCTGGAAGAGGATGGTGCTCAGGCCCGAGACGGCGAACAGCGCCGCCACCGCCGCCGTGCCGAAAGTCCCGTCGCCACCCAGGCGCCGTACCTCCAGCGGCAGGGCGAGATAGACCTGGAACTGCATGACGTAGAAGCCGACCATGGCAACCGAGAACAGCAGGAACGGCCGGTTGGACACGATGCCCCGCCACTGGGACAGCACGCCCTCCTGGTCCTGTCCGCGCTTGGCGTCGTCGCCCCGGCGGGCAGGCAGGGCCCGGATCTGGACGACGCTCAGCAGCGCGAAGATCCCGGCCGCGACAAGGCACGTGACGCGGAAGCTCACACCGGTCAGCAGCATGCCCACCAGCGGGCCGAGCAGGATCCCGGCCTGGTAGAAGACGTTGAACAGCGCGAACGCCTCGACCCGGCGTTCACCCGCGTCCGCCGCGACATAGGCTCGTACTGCGGGATTGAACAGCGCCCCGGCCAGCCCCGTCGCCGCCGAAGCGGCCAACAGGGCGGGTACGGACTGAACGAGTCCGAGGGTCGCGAAGCCGACGATGCGCAGCACCAGCCCAGCGATGATCATGGGCTTGTAGCCGAGCCGGTCGGCGAGTGTTCCGCCGAGCAGAAACATGCCCTGCTGGCTGAAGTTGCGTACGCCGAGGATCAGCCCGACGAGCCAGCCCGCCAGTCCCACGGGACCTGCCAGATAGGCGGCCAGGTACGGCATCAGCATGTAGAAGCCGAGGTTGATGGTGAACTGATTCACCATCAACAACTGGACGCTGCGTTCGTAGGAACGAACCTGTGCGATGGTCGTCCTCACCGGTTGCCCTCCGCGAGCACGTCGACGTCGTCGAGCCGCTCGGCGTCGTCGCTGTCCACGGACGCCCCGGCTTCCGCGTCGTATGCGTCGAGCGGACCCGCCGTGTCGGACTGCGGCTGCGAGTCGGCCGGCGTGAGCGGGTCGATGACGTTCTCACACCGCGTCCAGCGGGTGACCTCCTTCTCGTCCAGGCCGCCGATCACCTCCGGTTCGGGTGCGGGAGGGGAGTCGAGCAGGCCGTGGGCGGCGCAGTAGTCGTCGTCGTAGACCGTGCCGAGGTAGCGCTGCGGGCCGTCGGGGAAGATCGCCGCGATCTGGGCGTCCGCGGGCAGGGTGCGGGCCAGCCAGCCGGCGACCATCGCCACCGCGCCGACGCTCCAGCCGCCGGTGGCGTAGTGGGAGGCGGCCAGCTGGCGGCAGGTCCACACCGCCTCCGCCGGGGCGACCCAGTGCACCTCGCTGAAGTTGTCGTAGGCGACATTGCGCGGGTAGATGCTGGAGCCCAGGCCCCGCATCAGGCGGGGGCGGGCGGGCTGGCCGAAGATCGTCGACCCGATGGTGTCGACGCCGACCAGCTTGAGGTCCGGGTAGAGCTGCTGGAGTACGCGGGAGACTCCGGCGGAGTGTCCGCCGGTGCCCACGCTGCACACCAGGACGTCGATGTGGCCGAGTTCCGTGGCCAGTTCGAGGGCGAGCGGGGTGTAGGCGGTGGTGTTGTCGGGGTTGTTGTACTGGTCCGGGCACCACGAGCCGGGGTGCTGCTCCATCAGCTGGGCGACCCGCTCGCGGCGGGCCTGCTGCCAGCCCCCGGTGGGGTGCGGTTCGGAGACGAGATTGACCTGGGCCCCGTATGCGGTCAGCAGCCTGGTCATGGACATCTCCAGACCCGGGTCGGTGACCAGCGTGACGGGGTGCCCGTAAACCATTCCGGCCAGGGCGAGTCCCAGACCGAGGGTGCCGCTGGTCGACTCGATGATCCTGGCGCCCGGCCGGAGTTCGCCGCGGGCGCGGGCGCGCTCGACCATGTGCAGGCCCGGACGGTCCTTGATGCCGCCGGGGTTGAAGCCCTCCAGCTTCGCCCAGAAGCCGCGGCCCGGCTCGGTGAAGGGCTGGGAGACGTGCAGGAGCGGGGTGTTGCCGACAAGCCCCCGAAGGGCGGACCCGGAGCCGGCGGGAGTGAGGTCACTCTTGGTCACGGAGTGCATTTGTTTCGCTCTCATATCGGTATGGACGCGTGCGGATGCTCATCTCGCGCGACGGCCGAGGCGCGCCGCGCGGCAGGGGCGACCAGGGCCGACCCGCGGGGTGGCTCCTATATGCGCCACCGGCAGATGGCGGTGAGAACGGACCGGCCGCCACTCGGCAGCGGTCTTCGGACGGCGCCAGAGGGCTGGTGCACGGCAATTGCTGTGGCGTCCGTCAGCGACAGCTCGGCGACTGCGGGCGGCGGGATCCGAGGGGACGGCTGCGGGAAGACGGCCTGCCCGAGGCGAGGGCCGTGGCAACGGTCGGGAGACTCGGACGGGTCGAGATTCTCGCCGTCGGAGCCCTCCGCAGGCAGAGGGGCTTCACTCGACGCTGCGGCTAACCGAGCGGGCGACTCCGGCGCATGGCGTTGATCGCCGAGGCACACCAGCAACGTGAACAGCAGGGCGTACAGCAGCCCCCGGACGAGCCGGCTCCTGCGCAGCAGACGTACGCATGAGTCATCGGCACGGGAAAAGGGGGTAGGCGGCACAGGTCCTCCGTGCGGCGGTCACTGCCCATACGGGAACTCTCCCGGTCAAGGCAGGGATCGGTGGGGGGGGTCGGGGGAAAGATCCGTCGACCGTCCCGCGCCACGTTGTGGGGCGCTGTGCGCAGGAGGTCAGACGCCATGAACCGGTCGCCGGGAGAAGACGTGACACAGCCTTGGGCCGAGTCCAGGAATCCCGGGAAGGGTCGACCGGTTCGGTACGCGCTGACCTAGATACGAAGAACCGCGGAGTCCGCCGCTTGGGTTCTCGGAGCCACGAAGTCCCGTGTCGCGGTGGCGTGACGGGCGGGCACGGAGCCGGGTACCTCATTGCCGTTCTCCGAACTCAGCGGAGACAGGCAGGGCACCGTCACGTCGGGCCCCTGCGGAGGCTGCCCCATCGCGCAGTCCTCGACAGCATGCTGCTGGCCGTGGCCATCGTGATGGCCCTCCGGCTGCCCGTTGGCCGGCTGTGCCGACGTGGCACTCGCAACGTCTTCGTGTTCGACAGTGGGCTCGAAATGAACGCCCGACGCAGAGACGCCCGTGCCGGAGGTGAGGTGACTCACCGTCATCTCAGGGCTGGCTGCGTGCGTATACAGCAGGCCGAAGAGGAACAGACCTAGTCCCAGCACACGCCACAGAGCCGCTGATGAGCGGCTCCGCTGCACACCGGAAGGAGACCAGGCCGTAATCACGCCGTGATCCTAACCCGATCGAAAGCCCTCGGCACGCCGACCCAAGAGAACACAGCGTGAACAAGCCATATGACGGCGCCCTCCATAGCCCCGTTGGGCCAAGAGCGCTGAAAAGGTGACCACAGCACCGACCGCAGAGACCTGTCCAGTCCCCCCGTACGACAACACAGAAGACACAAAAGCGGTGTGGCTGACGACGCCTGTGCACCGTCGGCCACACCGTATCTGTCGCCGCGTCAGCTCTTGCCGAGCATCTTGTTCATCTGCTCGATCTCGGCGGTCTGGGCCGTGATCACGTCGTCCGCGAGCTTCACGGCGGGACCGTACTTGCCGTCGGCCTTCTGGGTCTTTGCCATCTCGACGGCACCCTCGTGGTGCTTGACCATCATCTCGAGGAACATCTTGTCGAACTCGGCGCCGGATGCCTTCTCCAGCATGTCCAGGTCCTCGCTGCTCATCATGCCGGGCATGTCGGACGACATGTCGCCCATGTCGTGGCCCTCCATGCCGGACATGTCCGCGGGGACCTCCTCGCCCCACGAGGTCAGCCAGCCGGACATCGTCTCGATCTCCGGGTCCTGCGCCCCCTTGATCTTCGTGGCGAGGGCCTTGACCTCCTGCGAGGAGGCGCGGTCGGTGGCCAGGTCGGCCATTTCGACAGCCTGGCGGTGGTGCTGGATCATCTCCTCGGCGAAGGAGACGTCCTGGTCGTTGTGGTTGCCGGCCTTGGCCGAGGCGGTCGCGGAGGGGCTGGAGTCGGAGTCGGACCCCATCGAGGACATGTCATGCCCGCCGCCGCAGGCGGACAGGACGAGTGCGGCCGCACCGGCGGTGACGGCGAGGGCGGTACGGCGGATGAGCTTGCGGTGTGCAGTCAAGGTTGAGCTCCTGGATTCGGATGTGTGAAGGGCATGCCAGGGCACGACACCGCATCCGGATGGGCAAGCGGCGACGCGCGGGCCGCTCTATATCCGCAGGAGCTGGAGTTCGGAGAGTGAGGGTGGGGCGCGGCCGCCGTCGGGACCGCTGCCGGCAGGAGAGGTACGCGTCCGGCTCGGCTCGGCACACGTCACCACATCGGGCACCAGTACCGGCACCACCGCCGGAGCCCCGGCGACCGACGCGGAGGCACAGGCCGGATCCGCATGGTCCGCGTGGCCCGTGCAGCCGCCTTCGCCGTGATCGCATCCGCCCGGCATCGACGCCATGACGTCCGCGTGCGCGACCGCCGCCACCCGATCGTGCCCCGGTGAGTCAGCGGTGGCGTCGGGCACCGGCCCGAGGCCATGCATGCCGAGCAGGCCCAGCAGCAGGGCGCACACGAGCAGCCCGCAGGACCGCACCGTCGAGTGCGGTCGCGTGAGCTGTCCGTGGCGTGTCACGGCGTCATCGTAGGCATGGATCAGCAGTCTCTTACATCCCGGGCGCCACCGGAGTGGACACGGAGGCGCGATACCCGCCCAGGGTAGGACAACCCCTGCGGGGAGGAGCTGTGCCCGACGTGATGACGTAATGCGAGGTCGACGTCCTCACGCGCCGTGCCCCCGTGACATCCACCATCCCCTCGACGATTCCCAGATGCACGCGATGATCGACGAGGCAGGCTACGAACTCACCGGCCGGGCGTGAGCCTCCGTTCATGCCGAAAGCCTGACCGATGCCCTCATGCCGAAAGCGTGACCGATCCGCCGACTACTATGGTCTTGCGTATTCAGCGGAGAGAAGGAGTCGGGGCCATGCGGCGGCTGGGGGATCTTGAGGCGGAGATCATGGATCGTTTCTGGACGTGGAACCGTCCGGCGACGGTGCGCGAGATAGTGGATGACATCAACAAGACCCGCCCGATCGCGTACACCACGGTGATGACCGTCACCAACATCCTGTATGGCAAGGGCTGGCTGCTGCGGGGCAAGCACGGCAGGGCCTGGCTGTACTCGCCGGTCCGCAGCCGTGAGGCGTACGCCGCCGCGCTCATGGAGGACGGTTTGGGAGAGAGCAAGGACCGCCCGGCCGCGCTGGTCGCCTTCGTCGAGAACATGTCCGAGGAGGAGCAGACCGCCTTGCGCAAGGCACTGCGGAACGTGAGCCGGCAGGCGAAGGCGGACTCGTGAACGCGGCCCCGGCGCTGGTCGGCTACTCGGCAGCGGTGGCCTTCGTCGCCCCGCGCCTGCTGCTGCGCAGCACCTGGCCGCACCGGGCCCCCGCCCTGGCGGCGGCGGTGTGGCACGCCCTGGCGGTCTCGTTCTCGATCGGGGTCGCACTCTCCGCGTACAGCCTGGCCATGCCGGCCGAGCACCTGCACGCGGGCCTGGTGGGTCTGCTGCACTTCTGCGGACTGGACGTGGGCACGGGCCAGCCCGATCCCGACACTGCGGACCGCCTGGCCGTCGGCGTCCCCGCCGCCATCGGTATCGCTCTGGCCGCGAGCTTCACCTTCCACGTCGTACGAGCCCGTCGGGCGCGGAGCGAGCACCGGGAAGCCGTCGACTTGGTAGGCCGCCACTCCTCCCGGCTGTGCGCCACGGTCCTGCCCTACGACACCCCCGCCGCCTACTGCCTGCCGGGCCGCGACCCCCGGATCGTGATCAGCGACGCGGCCGTGCGCCACCTCACACCCGAGCAGCTCGGCGCCGTACTGGAACACGAGCGGGCCCACATCGCCGGCCGCCACCACCTGGTCCTGGCCGCCGCGGAGGCCTTCCACTCGGTCTTCCGGTGGGTGCCGCTGGCCCGCCACGCCCGGGAGCAGACGGCGCTGCTGCTGGAGATGATCGCGGACGACCGGGCGCTGCGCAGCCACTCCGACGAGGTGCTGGCCACCGCGATGTACGAGATGGCCGCCGCCCGCACCCCGAAGGGCGCGCTGGCGGCGGGCGGCCACAGCGCCCTGATCCGCCTGAAGCGGGTCCTCGGCCCGCGCAAGGCACCGCACCCCGCCCTGTGGGGTTCCATCGCCGCCCTGACCGCGACGGTGCCACTGCTGCCGCTGCTGGTCGCCTGTCCGCCCGGCCTCGGCTGACCTGTTGCAGGTGAGGCCGGTGTGACCCGGACAGACTTGCGATGCGAACTACGAAGCTACTAAGTTCTAGCACGCTCGATGATGCGACGCTGGGCGCGGGTTGGGGCCTGCGCCCGGTGTCGGGTTCACGGGGACAGTACCGAAGCCGACGGGGGTCGCCCGACGGCCACGGTCCATCCTCGGACCACAGACGCGCAGAGGAGTCAGCCCACGATGGGATCGCACCGTCGCCCGAAGCCGCCCAGCCGTGCCCGGATAGCCACCCTCGGCATGGCGGCCGGCGCGGTCAGCCTCTTGCCGACGCAGAGCCAGGCGGCGCCCAAGCCCACGGTGGACGAGGTGCGCAAGCAGGTGGAGCAGCTCTACGAGGAGGCCGAGGCTCCCACCGAGGAGTACAACGCCATCAGCGAGAAGCAGGAGAAGCTGCAGCGCGAGGTGGACGGTGCGCAGGATCGGCTGGCCCGCAAGCAGCAAGAGGTCAACGAACTGCGGGACAAGATAGGCCCGTTGGCGGCCGCGCAGTACCGCAGTGGCGGCATCGACCCGAGCGTGCAGCTGTTCCTGTCCGGCGACCCGGACAACTACCTCGACCAGGCCGAGATGCTCGACCGTACGAGCAGCCGGCAGGCCGACGCCCTGCGGGCGATGCAGGCGAAGCAGCGCGAACTCACCCAGGAGCGAGAGGACGCCCAGAAGCGTCTCAAGGCCCTGCAGGAGACGCGCACAAAGGCCGCCGCGAAGAAGGACGAGGTCCAGGGCAAGCTCACCGAGGCCCGCAAACTCCTGAACAGCCTAACCGCCCAGCAGCGTGCCAGGATGGAGGCCGACCAGGAGCGCGACGACGCCTCCGCGGGCGCCAGCGACTCCCCCGCCAGCTACAACGGCCCCGCCAGCGGTCGCGCCAAGTCCGCCATCGAATTCGCCTACGCTCAGCTCGGCAAGCCGTACGAGTGGGGTGCGACCGGCCCCAACTCCTACGACTGCTCGGGACTCGTGGGAGCGGCCTGGCGTTCGGCGGGCGTGTCTCTGCCCCGCACGGTCAAGCAGATGTACGACGCGGGCCGCAAGGTGTCCAAGTCGGATCTGCAGCCCGGCGACATCATCTACTGGTACAACGACAACCAGCACAACGGCATGTACGTCGGCAACGGCAAGGCCATCCACGCGCCGCGCACCGGCAAGAACATCGAGATCGTCCCGTTGGACTCCATGCCGTTCTTCGCCGCCAGCAGGCCCTGAGCGCCAACACCCGTTCCGTCCAAGGAACTTCTGCTGACCTGTCAGCAACGGAGGCCCGCGGCAGAGGCGCCATCGCGCCCGTGAGGTCACCCAACCCGAGGCGGACGATACTGGAAGGAAAACGTGTGAGCCGGATACGGGGATTCGCCGTGGCCTCCGCCACCGCGGTCACCACCGTCGGCGCCGTCGTGGGTGTCGCCCAGGGCAACACCGCCCAGTCATCGGACGACTTCGATGCGACCGCGGCCGACGCGACCCTCCTCGCGGACATACCCGCGGGCCGGCAGGCCCAGGTCAGCTCGCTGGCTCAGCAGGCCGGCGCCCAGGCCGTCTCGGCGGACGCCGCGACAAAGAAGTCCGCGGAAGAGGCGGCGCGCAGGCAGGCGGCCGAGGACGCGGCGGCCAAGAAGGACGCCGCGGAGAAGCAGGCCCGAGCGGAGAAGCTCGCCAAGGAGCGGGAGGAGGCCCGGCAGGAGGCCGCCAGCCGCTCGGCCCGTGACTCCTCCTCTTTCCCGGTCCAGAGCGCGTACACCGTCGCGGAAGTGCAGGCCATGGCGCGCCAGATGGTGCCCGCCGACCAGTTCCAGTGCTTCAGCAACATCGTGGAGCGCGAGTCCAGCTGGAACTACCAGGCGGACAACCCCACGTCCGACGCCTACGGCCTCCTGCAGGCACTACCCGGCTCCAAGATGTCCTCCGCCGGCGCCGACTGGCAGACCAACCCGGCCACCCAGATCAAGTGGGGCCTGAACTACATGAACAGCCGCTACGACAGCCCGTGCGGCGCCTGGGAGTTCTGGCAGGCCAACAACTGGTACTGACCAGCCCAGGGCCTGAGGGCCGAACATCAGGTTCCCCCCCGGTCCTGACGGACCACCACTTGTTCATCGTCGGCGGAATCGGCATCAC
>CAMLJW010000097.1 GCA_946480485.1 uncultured Streptomyces sp.
CTTCGCCTGGATGATCTTCGAGAACTCGATCTGCATCCGGCGCGGCAGGTCCAGCGCGTGGTCGTTCTTCAGGACGTACGCGATACCGCCCTTGCCGGACTGCGAGTTGACGCGAATGACCGCTTCGTACGAGCGGCCGACGTCCTTGGGGTCGATGGGCAGGTACGGAACCGCCCACTCGATGTCGTCGACCGTCTTTCCCTGCTCCTTCGCGGACGCCTCCATGGCGTCGAAGCCCTTTTTGATGGCGTCCTGGTGGGAGCCGGAGAAGGAGGTGTAGACGAGGTCGCCGACGTACGGGTGGCGGGCGTGCACCCCCATCTGGTTGCAGTACTCGGCGGTGCGGCGGACCTCGTCGATGTCCGAGAAGTCGATCTGCGGGTCGACGCCCTGGGAGAACAGGTTCATGCCCAGGGTGACCAGGTCTACGTTGCCGGTGCGCTCGCCCTGCCCGAACAGGCAGCCCTCGATGCGGTCGGCGCCGGCCATCAGCGCCAGCTCGGCGGCGGCGACCGCCGTACCGCGGTCGTTGTGCGGGTGGACGGACAGACAGACGTACGCGCGGCGGGACAGGTTGCGCGACATCCACTCGAAGCGGTCCGCGTGCGTGGAGGGGGTCGAACGCTCCACGGTGGCGGGCAGGTTGAGGATGATCTCGCGGTCCGGGCCGGGCTGCCAGACGTCCATGACGGCCTCGCAGACTTCCAGGGCGAAGTCCAGCTCGGTGTCGGTGAAGATCTCGGGGCTGTACTGATAGCCGAACGTGGTCCCCTCGTCCAGCAGCTTCTCCGCGTACTCCATCACCAGCCGCGTACCGTCGACGGCGATCTGCTTGATCTGGTCCTTGGAGCCGCGGAAGACGACCCGGCGGAAGACGGGGGCCGTGGCGTTGTAGAGATGCACGGTGGCGCGCTTGGCGCCGACCAGGGACTCGACGGTCCGCTCGATCAGGTCCTCGCGGGCCTGGGTCAGGACGGAGATCGTGACGTCATCGGGGATCGCGCCCTCTTCCTCGATGATCGAGCGTACGAAGTCGAAGTCGGTCTGCCCGGAGGCGGGGAAGCCGACCTCGATCTCCTTGTAGCCCATCTTCACCAGCAGATCGAACATCTCGCGCTTACGGGCGGGTGACATGGGGTCGATCAGGGCCTGGTTGCCGTCACGCAGGTCGGTGGAGAGCCAGCGGGGGGCGACGGTGATCCGGTTGTCCGGCCATGTGCGGTCGGCGATGTCGACCTGCTCATACGGGCGGTACTTGTGGATCGGCATGGAAGTGGGCTGCTGGCGGTTCGCCATGATGCGTGAGCTCCTCGGGGTGTCCGCTGGATCCTCTCGCGGATCCTTCCGGATCTTCTGGAGAGGGACGGCCGACGGGTCGTAGCGCAACACCGAACTCCGCGGGGAGGGGGTCGGCCTCGACTACAGGCCCTCACCGCGGCGGCTAAGGAGAAGCAGCCCGAAACGCATAATGCTGCGCAGCCTAGCTGAGCCTCGCGCCGCTCGGGGGCCTGTATCAGTATGCGGGACCGCTCTCCCAAGGGAGACAAAAAGTGCGCTATACCACTTAGCGGCGAATTTCCGAGCTCCCTTTCACCCCTTCTCGCTAATCGTGGTTGCTTTCAGCGACAAGGCAGTGACCGAGTGCAAACGTGCCGGGCATGACCGCCACTCCAGGCTTCGAGCCTGTCTTCTGCACCATCGTGCCGCCCCACATCCTCGACACGCTGTCCCGGTCCGAGGACCCCGCGCTCGCCGGACCCGCCCGCCGCACGCTGGAGCGCGACGCCTTCGAGCGCACCCGCCGCCGGCTGACCACCGTCGTGGGCGCGACCGCCCCGGCCCCGCCCGCGGCCACCGCGCCCTGCAAGCCGCAGCGCACCGTCCACGATGCCGGGCACCAGCAGGACCTGCCCGGCAGGAAGGTGCGCGGCGAGAGCGACAAGCCCAGCAAGGACACCCCGGTCAACCGCGCGTACGCGGGCCTCGGCGCGACCTTCGAGCTGTTTTCGAAGGCGTACGAGCGTAATTCGATCAACGGCGAGGGGCTGCCGCTGAATGCGACCGTGCATTTCGGCGAGGAGTACAACAACGCCTTCTGGAACGGCGAGCAGATGGTCTTCGGCGACGGTGACGGCGAGGTCTTCCTCGACTTCACCATCCCGGTCGACGTCATCGGCCACGAACTCGCCCACGGCGTCACCCAGTACACGGCGAACCTCACGTACTTCGGGCAGCCGGGCGCGCTCAACGAGCACCTCTCGGATGTCTTCGGCTCCCTCATCAAGCAGTACACGCTCGGCCAGACCGCTGCCGACGCCGACTGGCTGATCGGCGCCGGCCTGCTCGCGCCGCGCGTCACCGGCAAGGCGCTGCGCTCGATGAAGGAGCCGGGCAGCGCGTACGACGACGACGTGCTCGGCAGGGACCCACAGCCCAAGACGATGGACGACTACGTCCGCACCGGCCGCGACAACGGCGGCGTCCACATCAACTCCGGCATCCCCAACCACGCCTTCTACCTCGTCGCCACCGCCCTCGGCGGCTACGCCTGGGACCGCGCCGGACAGATCTGGTACGACGTGCTGACGGGCGGGGAGCTGGGCTCGACGGCCAGTTTCTCGGACTTCGCGACGCTGACGGTGGCCAGGGCGCGCGCCTCGTACGGCGAGGGCGAGGAGCTGCAGGCGGTCACGAAGGCGTGGGAGCGGGTGGGGGTGACCAGCACCTGAGGCTGAGGCGGCACAGCCCCCGGGGGCCGGAGCGATGCCGGAGCGATGCGGCCCCGGCCGGGCGATGCTGCCCCGGCTGGGGCGACCGCCCAGGAGTGGCTCGGCGTGCTCTTTCGTACTAGACAGGAACCATGCGTATCCAGGTGAAGCGCACAGGCGGATTCGCGGGGATCGACCGTCATGCCGCGGTGGAGACGTCGGGCCGGGCCGATGCCCAGGAGTGGCGCGACCTGGCCGAGCGGGCCGTCGCCGCCGGCCGCCAGACGCCGCCGATCGGCGTCCCGGACGGCTTCAGCTATCAGATCACCGTCGACGAGACCACGGTGTACTGCTCGGATCCCCGGCTGACGGAGGAACAGCGCAAGCTGATCTCCCGGGTGCTGAAGGAAGGAGCGTAACCGGAAGTCACGCTCGACTGGGAACGGCCCGGGGCGTGGCCGACGCAAGCGAGTGGGGCGGAGCCCCTGGGATGGGGCCGGTAGGGGCGGCGGGGCGCGGAAAGCCTCAGAAGCCCAGCTTCCGCAGCTGCCTGGGATCCCGCTGCCAGTCCTTCGCGACCTTCACATGAAGGTCGAGGAACACCGGCGTCCCCAGCAACGCCTCGATCTGCTTGCGCGACTTGATCCCGACCTCCTTCAACCGCTTGCCCTTGGGCCCGATGATGATGCCCTTCTGGCTGGGCCGCTCGATATAGACGAAGGCATGGATATCGAGGAGCGGCCTCTCGGCGGGACGGTCCTCGCGCGGCAGCATCTCCTCCACCACGACCGCGATGGAGTGGGGCAACTCGTCCCGTACACCTTCCAACGCCGCCTCACGAATCAGCTCGGCCACCATGACCTGCTCGGGCTCGTCCGTAAGGTCACCCTCCGGATAGAGGGCCGGACCCTCGGGCAACAGGGGGACAAGGAGATCGGCGAGCAGATCCACCTGCTTGTCACCGACCGCCGACACCGGCACGATCTGCGCCCACTCGAACCCGAGCTCCGTGCCGAGCTGGTCGATGGCGATCAGTTGTTGGGCAAGCGTCTTGCCGTCGACCAGATCCGTCTTCGTGACGACCGCGATCTTCGGCGTCCTCTTGATCGACGCCAGCTCCTTGGCGATGAAGCGGTCTCCGGGCCCCAGCTTCTCGTTCGCCGGCAGACAGAACCCGATCACGTCGACCTCGGCCCAGGTCGTACGGACGACGTCGTTCAGCCGCTCACCGAGCAGCGTGCGCGGCTTGTGCAGCCCCGGGGTGTCTACCAGGATCAGCTGCGCGTCCTGCCGGTGCACAATCCCCCGCACCGTGTGCCGCGTCGTCTGCGGCTGGTTCGCGGTGATCGCCACCTTCTGGCCGACCAGAGCATTCGTGAGGGTGGACTTGCCCGCGTTCGGGCGGCCCACGAAGCAGGCGAAGCCGGCGCGGTGGGTGGCCTCGGACGGCTCGGATGACGGGATACGGACGCTCATGGCGCCCATTGTCCCTGATCATCGGAGCCCCCTCGCACGTCTGCACGTCCGGACCTTACGGAGCGCGCCAAGACCGCTTACGATCACTTCCCCCGTCCGCCCGCACCACCCGGAAGATCGAGGGCCCCGGCATGAAACTCATCACCGCGATCGTCAAACCGCACCGCCTCGACGCGGTCAAGACCGCGCTCCAGGAACTCGGCGTGCATGGGCTGACCGTCACGGAGGCCAGCGGGTACGGGCGCCAGCGCGGGCACACCGAGGTGTACCGCGGGGCCGAGTACCAGGTCGACCTCGTCCCCAAGGTCCGTATCGAGGTCGTCGTCGATGACGCGGACACCGACCCCGTCATCGACACGATCGTGCGAGTGGCGCGAACGGGGAAGATCGGCGACGGGAAGGTGTGGGCCGTGCCGGTGGAGACGGTGGTACGGGTACGGACGAACGAGCGCGGCCCCGACGCGCTCTGACCACGGCCGGCACGACCGGGACCGCCCGGACCGACGGGACCGCCCGGACCGGTGCCGCTGCGCCGCCGGCCCGGGCTGAACTCTCGCAGCCCGGGCCGACAGCAAGCAGCCCGTCTGGGGGCACCCCCAGCGGTAGCTGTTCGGGAAGGCGGTGGGATTGCGCCGGAAAAACTCAGCCCGTGCCCACCACCACCCGTACCACCCCGTCCGCCCCCGCCAGCAACACCCGCACAGACGGCCCCCCAAGATCACGTACAGCCGCCAGATCACCCTCCGCCACGGCCTCCGCCTCACTCACCACAGCCGCCGCCTCCAGCGACTTCGCCCCCGAGGCCACAGCCATGGCCACCGCGGTCCGCAGCGCACTGAGCCGAAGCGAGTCCAGGGCCACGGTCCCCGCGACATACGTACGCCCGGTTTCATCCCGTACGGCAGCCCCCTCGGGTACACCGTTGCGGGCCCGCGCGGAACGGGCCAGGGTGACGATCTTGCGGTCCT
Source organism: uncultured Streptomyces sp. (assembly GCA_946480485.1). The sequence continues at coordinate 5,153 of CAMLJW010000097.1, forward strand.
CGGGATCAAGCGTCTCGGTCATGCCCTGAGCATACGAAGCCCGAGCCCCGGCCGAGAACGCGCACCTGCCGCTCCGGGCTTGAACCGAGGGGCGGCCCGGCGCCCCGCAAGCGCGGGGCGGCCGTGACATCATGCGGCTCCGCGGCGTGGGCGCGACCAGCCCCACACGGCCGGTGGATTCCGGACCGCGTTTCCAGCGGAGCGCTCAGGCGCCGGACCTGCGGCGGAGCGCTCAGGCCCGGTCCAGCCGAAGCCGCTCCGTCCTCGGCAGTGCCGCCACCACCAGGTCGTACGAGTCCTCGATCAGCTCCCGTACGAACCGGTCCGGAAGGTCACCGTCGACCGTGACGGTGTTCCAGTGCCGCTTGTTCGCGTGGTGAGGCTTTGGGGAACCTCGATCGATCTTGCGCACCCGCCAGCTTGAGCAGTCGGGGCGGACTCGGCGCTAGGCGCCCGCACGGGGCGGCTCCCGCTGTTTCCATGCAAGAGAGCGCCCCGATCCCTCACTGCGGTGTCGAGTACCGCTCGATGCTCGCGCGGCCTGTCGATCGGTCGAGTAGGCGCAGCTCCCACGGGCCCGTGTTCACATCGAAGTCCTTGCCAAACCCGACCCACTTACCTGCCATGCGTCGGCCTGTCGGCTCGATGAGCAACTGAATCGCACCGTGGTACCGGGCGCCCTGGTAGTACCCGTCAGCCGCCGTCTGCTCGGTCCACGTACCGGTGACGACGTTCCGGTCAACGGTGAGATCCAGAGACAACGGGCTGTCCGGGTTGGTCGACGCTCCGGGCAGGCTCTGCGCTGTCAGCCGGTTGCCGTGCTGGACGATCACGACGTGATGCTTGCAGTCGAACGTCTCGGCACGGCTGGACGAGTAGAACTCGTAGCGGGACAGCCAGATGCCCGCGTACTCGCTCTGCGGCTCCGGCTCCGGCTCCGGGCTTGCGACAGCGTCAGTCGTGCCGACTTCCCCAGCCTCCATGTCGTGGCCTCCTGCCCCGTCCGGGTGGACGCGTGCCATCGGGATCGCGAACCCCAGCGACTCAGGGGTACGGCCGGTGAACCGCTTCAGTGCCCGCGCATACAGCGGGCGGCATGTCCTGGTCTCCCCGGACTCCCAGCGTTGCACGAGTCGCTTGGAGGCGTCGTTCGGTTCCCCCAGCTCCTCACCTGCGCCACGTAAGCCCCGGGCGAACTCGTCTTGGCTGAGGTTCATCGACTTCCGTACGGAGGTCAGCACGTCGTTGGGGATTCGCTCGCTCTCGCCGGTAGTCGTCATGATCCGAGCGTAGCCACGTCATGCCTCCAATGACACCGGTTTGACGCCCTCGGGGTGACGCCGACGTGACGCCCAAGGGACGCCCTGAACGTCGCCGCAATGGTCATGACTGGTCCGGAGCATGGACGCCATGTCCATCCGCATCAGCGCTTACACGGTGAGAGCCGACGGCACGCAGACCGAGCCACGAACCCTGTACGAGGGTGAGGGCGGGGAACCCCTCGCTACTGGCCTGATGCCGCCGTGCCTGTGCCCCAGGTGCAGGGGTGGGCGACATGACCGGAACACCACGAAACCCCAACTACGTGGAGGCAAGCCAGCATGAGCACGGCAGTAGTGATCCGTGACCCGAAGGCGTACGTCACGCCGGACGTGTGGGAGCGGGAGGTAGCCCTCCTCCTCCGCAACCCGGAGAACACACGAGACTTGGCAGAGGCCAAGTTCGGCCAGGCCATCGCCTACCTGGTCACGTGCGGCGAGAACCCGGACCTTCTCAAGGGTCCATCCGAGCAGGTGGACGAGGCATGGCACTCGTTCATGCTCGACTCGATCCCGTACCACCACTTCACCAGCCGACACTTCGGCCGGTACATCCACCACGTTCCGGTGCTTCCGGGGGCGGCGGCAGGTGTCCTGTGCGTCACCGACGACGAGGTGACGCAGGATGAGCATGATCCCAAGACCGGCGGCCCGCTCGTCCTGGAGCAGACGATCAAGGCCATCAAGGCGTCCGGGTTCGAGATCGACCCCGACCTGTGGGGCATGGAGGACGCGGCCAACTGCAACCAGTGCCACGCCGGGTGCCACGACTCGCCCAAGTAGTAGTGAGTAGCACGTGAGTTGGGGCCCATCCCCGTACGTTGGGAGGTGGGCCTCTCATGCCGGAAAGGTTCACTGCATGTCATTGGCTGAGTCCTGGGACAGGTACGCGGTGGTGAGTAAGCCGCGCAGGACCGTGAACGCCAAGGGTGAGACGACCTGGCTGAACTGGACCCAGTACGCCGATCATGGGCCGAACGAGAGCGTTCTAGGCCCTGTGGCCGGACGCCGGGTGCTGGAACTCGGCTCGGGGAGCGGTAGTAACCTCGCGCACCTCGTGACGCTTGGCGCGACCGGTCAAGGAGTGGACATCGCCCCCGCTCGCGAGACGGTCGCGCGGGAGCGCTGGGGCAGTCTGCCGGGCCTTGAGTTCCGTACGGCGGAGGCGACGGCGTTCCTGAAGGAGACGGACGAAACATTCGATGTCGTGCTCTCGATCTTTGGTGCCGTGTGGTTCGTCGATCCGGACACCCTCCTCCCGCTGATCCGCTCGCGTATGGCGCCGGGCGGCATCCTGGCCTTCTCTCATTTGCCCCCAGGAAGCCAGGGGCCCAAGCCTGCCAAAGCCGGACTGCGGCACGACCGCACCCCGGATGAGTGGGGGCGCATCCTGACGGGGCACGGCTTCTCTGACGTGTGCGTGTCTCTGATCGACCCGCCAGAGGGCAGGGCCGTGGGCACGATGCTTGTCCGTGCCATGGCGGTCTGACCGCTCGGCTGTGCGCCTGCCTCAGGCGCTCTCTCCGAGGTGGCGGTACAGAGTGGCACGGGAGATTCCCAGGGCCTTGGCGATGGCGCTCACGCTCTCGCCCTTCGCCTTCCTGGCACGGGCCACGGTGAGCACGTCCTCATCGACCACGGACGGCCGTCCGCCGGTACGCCCCTGCGCCTTGGCTGCGTCGAGTCCGGCGCGGGTGCGTTCCTTGATGAGGCTGCGTTCGAACTCGGCCATGGCTCCGACCACCTGAAGCATGAGACGGCCGTCAGCGTCAGCCTGTGCCTGAAGAACCAGGAGCCGGCCAGCAACAGGGCCAGGCCGACCAGGACACCGTTGGCTTCCTCCGGCAGGTTGGCCATCGACGCCGCAACCAGGGCCCCGACGCCGAACGCACCAACGCCCAGGAGGCGCAGCCACTCGTAATCGGTGGCGGCCTCCACGGTGTCGACGTCATCCAGGAGCTGGCCGATGCGCCCTTCCGCGTACCGCTCGGCGATGGTGAGCAACATGTCGGCCAGTTCTTGGAGGACCATGCCGATGTCGGGATCGGTGTACTGGCGAGCTTCGACCGTGCGAAGAGCCCCGATCACCTTTGCGGAGTGGGTCTTGAGGGCGTGACGCTGTCGCGCGCGTTCTGGCCAGGAGTTGTATGCGCTTCCGGTTCGCCAGGCATTCCGGATGACGTATTCGGCACGGCGAACAGACACTCGCGGCGTGTTCAGCGGGGAGCCTTGGCCCCATGCGCGCCAGGTGCGAGCGCAGTCGGCGGCGGTGAGCAGTAGCACCACAACGGGCCTGTAGCGAGCCTCGTCATCGACGGTGGCGGGATGCCGGGCGCGACGTGGTGAGCACTGTCGACCGGAGTACTCCGGCGGGATCTGTCGTGCCCCGTTCGTCACGGCGATTGCGAACGGGTAGAGCGCCTTGAGTGCCAGGAGGATCGTGAGGATCAACACAAGGTAGGTCAGCGGCGTGAAGATCCCCCAGGAGGGGGCAAGGGACCAGAGATGTTCGATTGCAGACACTCCGTCCGTCACTTTGTGAATGATCCATGCGGCGGCGTCCTTCATGCCTCTGAAGAGTGCGCTCAGAGGGTCTGGCGGCGGAGCGTCTGGCCTGTGGCTGCGCCCGGAGCCGCTGGTGGCATTGCGCGGCTGGTCATCGTCGTGCTTCGGCGGATTGCGGATGAAGTCGACGATCGCTTCAAGGTTCGCCGTGCAGTAGACGAGGATCAGGAGACTGAGCGCCCGGGCTGGGATGGCCCACAGGGCGGCTCGCCACCACTTCAAGGCGGCTTCCGCGATGAGGGGGCGTGCCCGCAGGCCGCGATCCGGGAGAGTTTCGGCGATGACGGGGGCGACCTGGCTGATCATGCGGCCCATGAGCGTGTTGACGAGGTCGTCGTAGCGGGCCCGTGTCGCACTACTCCTGCGGCGTAGCCAACGCCGTATCGGAATCCGCACTCGGCGCAACAGCCATCGCTGGAAGGGGACGTAGGAGAACGCGAAGAGCAGAACCGCACAGCACAGCAGGAACAGGACGCTACGCACGAGGGTGAGGGCAGTTGGCATGGCTACAGGCACGTGGACCATCTTGCCGACGGCGACCACAGGGGCCACGCCTTTCCTCCGAGGGGCGTATCGGTCGGCGGCGAAGGGGTGGGGTATGACCCCTGAGCCAGTCGTGGCGCAACGCCGGGTCTTACCGGCTCAAATCCTGCCACGGTTTCGGGCCCGTTTGAGAGGCTCCTCACATGCGATGATCTGCTCTTTTGTCTGTGTAGACCTGTATTTCGGGGTCCCGTGAGACATCAGGGCAAGGGAAGCCCGAAATACAGGCAGAAGCCGCGCAGCTCGTCGGGGGTCACTTGGGCATCACTCCGGCTTCTCCTCCTCCGGAGGTTTCACAGGCCCCATCGGCTCCACCAGCACCGTGACGATCTTGTTCCGGCGGCCCGCCGCGGCCTCGGCGGTGAGCCGCAGTTCGCGTTCGTCGGGGAGGGCGACCACCGAGGACGCGCCGGCGATGGGCACCCTGCCCAGCGCCTTGGCCAGCAGCCCGCCCACCGTCTCGACGTCCTCGTCGTCGTACGCCTCGAAGCCGTACAACTCGCCCAGGTCGCCGATGTCGAGACGTGCCGTGACACGGTAGCGGTCCTTGCCCAGGTCCTCGATCGGGGGCAGCTCACGGTCGTACTCGTCGGTGATCTCGCCGACGATCTCCTCGAGGATGTCCTCGATCGTGACGATGCCGGCCGTGCCGCCGTACTCGTCGATGACGACGGCGACGTGGTTGCGGTCCTGCTGCATCTCGCGCAGCAGGTCACCCGCGTTCTTCGTGTCCGGTACGAAGACCGCCGGCCGCATCGCCGTCGAGACCAGCTCGTTCTCCGCGTCCCGGCTGATGTGCGTCTTACGGGCCAGGTCCTTCAGGTACACGATCCCGACGATGTCGTCCTCACTGTCCCCCGCGACGGGCACCCGCGAGAAGCCGGACCGCAGTGCCAGAGTGAGCGCCTGCCGGATCGTCTTGTAGCGCTCGATGACCACCAGGTCCGTACGCGGGACCATGACCTCCCGCACCAGCGTGTCACCCAACTCGAAGACGGAGTGCACCATCCGGCGCTCGTCGTCCTCGATGAGGGACTCCTTCTCGGCGAGGTCGACCAGCGCGCGCAGCTCGGCCTCGGAGGCGAACGGGCCGCGACGGAAGCCCTTGCCGGGCGTCAGCGCGTTACCGATCAGGATCAGCAGCGGCGGGATCGGGCCCATGACGCGCGCCAGCGGCAGCAGGACGTACGCCGTCGCCGTCGCCGTGTTCAGCGGGTGCTGACGGCCGATCGTGCGCGGGGAGACACCGACCGCGACATACGAGACGAGGACCATCACCCCCATGGCGACCGCGAGGGCCTCCCATGTCTCGTCGAACTCCTGCAGGCAGGCGTATGTGACGAGCGTGGCGGCCGCCATCTCGCAGGCGACGCGCACCAGCAGCGCGACGTTGAGGTAGCGGGTCGGGTCGGCGGCGACCTGGGCGAGCTTGGCGCTGCCGCGCCGGCCGCTGCGCACTGCCTCCTCCGCGCGGAAGCTGGAGACGCGCGCGAGGCCCGCCTCCGCGCAGGCGGCGAGCCAGGCGACGACGACCAGCGCTATGGCGCCGAGGACGAGTTGCGGACTCATGACACGGTCGGGGCCGGGGACGGGCCGGTCAGGCCCTTCTCCGCACGCCAGCCGTCCACGATGGCCGCCTGCAGACCGAACATCTCGGCCTTCTCGTCCGGCTCCTCATGATCGTAGCCGAGCAGATGCAGCACTCCATGGACCGTGAGCAGCTGGAGCTCCTCGTCCATGGAGTGCCCCGTCGGCGCCTCCTTGCCCTGCCGCTCGGCGACCTCGGGGCAGAGCACGATGTCGCCGAGCAGACCCTGCGGCGGCTCGGCGTCGTCCTTCGACGGCGGCCGCAGCTCATCCATGGGGAAGGACATGACGTCCGTCGGTCCTGGCAGATCCATCCACTGCATATGCAGCTGCTCCATGGCGGCGGCGTCCACGACGATCACCGAGAGCTCGGCGAGCGGGTGGATGCGCATCCGCGCGAGCCCATAGCGGGCGATGTCGAGGATCGCCTGCTCGTCGACCTCGGTTCCTGACTCGTTGTTGACGTCGATCGACATGGTCGCGCTGGGTCTACTTCCGTTTGTTGCGGCCCTTGTGGGAGCCGTTGTGCGTGCCGTTCTCGCTGTCGTACTTCTCGTACGCGTCGACGATACGGCCGACCAGCTTGTGCCGTACGACATCGTGGGACGTGAGCCGCGAGAAGTGAACGTCGGCGACACCCTCCAGGATCTCCTGGACCTGACGCAGCCCGGACTTCGTGCCGTCCGGGAGGTCGACCTGCGTGACGTCACCCGTGATCACGATCTTCGAGTCGAAGCCGAGCCGGGTGAGGAACATCTTCATCTGCTCGGGACTCGTGTTCTGCGCCTCGTCCAGGATGATGAAGGCGTCATTGAGCGTGTTGTGCGTCAGCAGGTAGTCCTGCGTGACGTACAGCGAATCCTCGGCGGCCACCTGGATGCAGACGGTTTCCTCCCTGCCCGCGGGTTCGATGCTGTCGATGAAGCGCATCGGCCGTCCGCCGCCCCCGGCCGCGTGGTACTTGTCGCGCTTGCGGGCGAGACGGAAGGGCTCGATGCCCTCGGGGAGACGGATATCGACGATGTGGGCGTCGCGGCGGTAGGCGCCCAGCGCGGTTCCCTGCTCGCGCCCTTCGGCCCTGCGGCGACGGGTGTAGGCAACCCCGCCCAGTGACTGTACGAGTGCGATCACGTCGTCACGGAGCAGGATCGACGTGGTCGCGTACTGGATCCGGCAGGTGCGGTCTTTCTGCGTAACCGGGCCTCCGTCGGTGTCGAGCAGCCCCTGAAGCACCGCGAGGCGGACGTCGGCTGAGTTGTAGAGGTAATCGTCCGGGACAAATTTCGAGCAAGATCGAGCGCCAAGGAGATCCAACGAACGCAGTGTCGTCGTGACCGGGTTCGCCACCCTGCTGCCGGGCTCGCCCGGAACTGGCACACGGTTCAGGAAGTAGCCGTACTCCTGGTGCCGCACCTTGATCCCGGGAATCGCCGTCTCCAGCGCGGAGACGGGTTCCAGGTCGGCTGTACTGAACACGGGCGTGATGTTCCCCGTGATGCAGCCGTCACCAAGAAGCAAACCCAGTGCGTACGGGTCCATCGGGACCTCACGCTCCGGGAAGCAAACCGGCGCCATGAGCAGCGGCAACTCGTACCGGCGCGCGTGCGCCGCCCGCAGGTTGCCGATCATCTCCTGCGTCTCCAGGACCCGCCACGGCTTGTTGCGACGCTTGTCCGAGGCGGTTCGGACAGTCCACAGGTGCTCGCCGCAGCACAGCGTCCAGGAGCCGTCCTGGGCACTGACGCGATAGATGTCCTTGTCGCCCTGCGGGTAGACACCAAGGACCGGGGTCGGCTCACCGTTCGAACCGATCACCAGGTCACCGACCTGGAGGTCGCCGATGGGGCGCCAGCCGTCCGGGGTCAAGACGTTCGTGAAGACAGGCTGCGCACGACCACGCATGTACGCGAGCGGCGCCACTTCTATCGTCCCCGCTGCCATCAGCCGCGGGATCGAGTCGGGGTCGAGCATGTCGTGCAGGGCGTCGTAGAGCGGGCGCAGGTACGGGTCGATCTTTTCGTACAGCGTGCCGGGGAGGAAGCCGAGGCGTTCGCCGGCCTCGACGGCGGGGCGGGTCAGGATGATGCGGTTGACCTGCTTGGACTGGAGGGCCTGAACCGCCTTGGCCATGGCCAGGTAGGTCTTGCCGGTGCCTGCCGGGCCGATGCCGAAGACGACCGTGTGCTTGTCGATCGCGTCGACGTACCGCTTCTGGTTGAGGGTCTTGGGGCGGATCGTGCGGCCGCGCGAGGAAAGGATGTTCTGTGTGAGCACCTCGGCCGGGGTCTCCGGGGGACCCTCCCCGTTCTCGCTCGCCCTGAGCATGGCGATCGAGCGTTCCACCGCGTCCTCCGTCATCGGCTGTCCGGTGCGGAGCACCAGCATCATCTCGTCGAACAGGCGCTGGA